>CAYUDF010000466.1:0-3462 GCA_964443465.1 uncultured bacterium | reverse complement strand
AGAGCGGAATTTGTAAGAGCAGAAAGGGCCTTTCTAAATTCGGCGGAGCGCTTGAAACGTTCACTGACCGTAAGTGATGCGCCGCGGCGTCCTGTCGGTGCTCCTTCGTCCGTAAGCCTGAAAGCGCTTGGAGGTACGTTTTCTCCCATAATGCAACTTTTCACCAGGACGAGTATGAATCTGCATATGAATGCATTTGCAGAATACGCGAGGGCGGCTTACGCCTTTGATCCGAAAACCACGCGAATGGATGTGCTAACGAGAACGGTGGAGTTGACCGCCGCTGCGCAGGGTCTCGGTTTCGAATCGACAGAACGAGATCTGTTGATGTTTGCCCATTACATGCTGACAGACAGATCCTCGCTGGCGCTGGCAAGGTACAGGAGGAGCCAGAATCCCCAGACGTATGGGGACCTGGTGATGGCTGCCATGGAAATCCAGTTTTTGGGCGCGGAGAATGTGCCGCCGTGTCATGCTTTTCTCCAGACCGCGAACCGCGTTTTTAATGGCGAGGATCTATGAATCAGTCGCGGTAGTTTTCGTACTGGAGCGGAATTTCAATGTCGGAATCTTTAAGCATACCGATCACCTGTTGAAGGTCGTCCCGTTTCTTGCCGGTGACCCGGACTTTCTCTCCTTGTATAGCCGCCTGGACCTTGATCTTTTCTTTTTTGATCATCTTGACGATTGACCGGGCGAGGTCCGTCTCGATGCCGCTTTGAACCGTTATCTGCTGCCAGGCTTCGCTGACGTTGGTCTGGGTTGTATCGGCCTGGAGACAGCGGGTGTCGACCTTGCGGGCGGCGAATCGATCCCGGAGTATGTCAAACATCTGTTTTATCTGGAAGTCATTGGGAGCCCGCAGGGTCACCTGGGGTCCTTCCAGTTCGAATTTGGCGTTGGTGCCCTTGAAATCAAATCGTTTAACCAGTTCGCGGTTCGCCTGGTCGACTGCGTTTGAAACTTCGTGCATGTCGACTTCGGATACGATATCAAATGACGGCACTGAGAAACCTCCTTGAGGGTGGGTACGCGTTGAGGTTATCACACCCGATGTCGGGAGGCCACGCCAATATCCTAACCAGTGCGGTGATTAATCCGCGCGTAGATGGACATGTCGAAGAACCGGCCGCGTCCGAAATCATCGTCTTTCAGTACGCCCTCGAGTGTAAAACCGAGATTTTCCAGGATTTTCACCGAAGCGGTATTTCCGGGGACGATATTTCCGTAGATCCGGTGGAGTTCCAGTGTATCGAAACCGAATCGGACGATTTCGGCGACGGCTTCGCTCGCGTACCCGCGGCGCCAGAATCTCGGCAGCAGGCCGTATCCGATTTCGGCTTTGTCGCTGGTGTGGTTGATCTCGAACAATCCGCCGTAACCGATGGTTTCTCCGGAATCTCTCGCCGACAGGATCCACCATAGAGCCGTGTGATCTTTGAAGGCGGTTTCGCAGTCGGCCAGTTTTTCTTCCGCCTGGCTGATGTCCGTAAAGGGTGTCCTGGGGACAAATTTCAGTGACTCCAGGTCGGAGTTGAACTCAAACAACAACCCGGAGTCACCTTTGTTTACCAGCCGGAAATCGAGTCTGTCTGTTTGCAGCGTGGGCAAATTATCGAAAATGTCTTTGTTCATTCTCTAGAAACGAAAGATCGGTGCCCGTTGTTGCAATCTATTTCTTTGTGATTCGTACATTTCCGTTGGTTGTCTTGATCTTGATCAAATGGCGACCACCGGCGATTTTGCCGGTTCCGTAAATGTGTTTCTTCGGACTGCCGTTGGAATAGTCCCATTCGTCGGTGGTTTCCTGGTCAATATCGAAATCGCAAATGATTTCATAGTCCTTACTGCTTTTTTTGGTGAAACCAAGATCGATATCGAACTCCACCGACAGGTCAGCCGGCAGTTCGATGGTCACATCCCCCAGACCTGTAAAAAAGGTCGACCGGCCATTGTCGTCTCCAGCGCTCTCTATAATAGAGGCGTCGATATCGCCCGCTCCGGTCCACGCCTTTATCCAGCCGCTTTTTATTCGGATATCCATGTCGCCGCCGCCGGTTCTGGCGTCAACGAACTTGTTGGCGCCCCGTACCCTGACCGCTCCGCCGCCCGTGTAGATGGATGCTCCATCGGGAGCATCGGTGACTTTGACGCCGCCGCCCATGCTGGAGATCATCACGGTATCCTTGGTGATATCTTCGTCGTCCAGGTCGCCGGGTGCGCGTTGTTTTCCGTTCCGGAGTCGTACGTTTTTGTATCGAACGTTGCCGCCGTTTGAACTGGCGCGCAGGTCGCCGATCACATTTTCGACCAGCACGGATCCACCCATCGTGTGTATTTTTCCGTCGAGTTCGGAGTCGGTGACTTCGATGCCGCCGCCCATCGTTTTGAGGCTCACTTTACCTTTGACGTCGTGCAGTGTGAGTCCTCCACCCATGGTTTTTCCCGTGAATTCGCCCTCGAGATCGGTCAGGTCCAGTCCACCCCCCGCCGTATGAAACTCCACGTCAAATTCCCTCGGTACGCGGATGTCAAAATGCAGGTCGCTGTAGCGGCTGTTCCGGTCTTCCAGCGAAGCCACGATCTTCAAGCCCGATCGTGTTTTCTTTATCTCGATCTTGAAACGGTCCAGGCTTCCGTTCCGTTCGCTGTATCGGATCTCGGCGATATTCTTGTCCCACCCCTCGACCGACACCGTTCCTCCGTCTTTGAGGTCGATATCCACCTTCTGGCCGGATTTGACTTCAATCTCCTCGATCGCCCGGTCGGCAGCGAGGACCGCTCCGGCGGGGAAAAGAATTGTGATCATCGCAAGAATCCAGATAATTCGGTCTAACCTGCTGTTCATGGTCTAGCTCCTTTTTTAATTGTCGATCAGTTCCGTCGCGTATTGAAATACAGCGGGATCGTTTTCCATCCACGGTTCTTTGATATATTGCCGCAGGTCTTCCTTGTCGACCTGCTTGCCGGCGAGATACTCCAGCGCCAGCAGTCGCATCTGCACCTCGCCGTCGGTGCGTAGCGTTGTCAGCAGGGCGTCCTGTATGGATTTATCGTAGGGATAGCGCCCCAGTATCGACATCGCCTCCATCCGGACGGCGAGATGGGGGTCGTTGTGCAGTGTGAATACCAGTGCTTCTCTCAGCGTGGGATCGAGGATCTGCTCGGTCAACGCCATCGCATTCATTTGCGAACCGATCGCACCGGGTGCGAGGATGGCGTGCAGTAGCACTTCTTTCGCGATCGGCGAATCCATCGGCGTTTCCAGGCGCACGTGGCGGCTGACTTCAAAACTGAGATCCAGTTTTCCGTCGGCCGTCGGCCGGGCGGACACATTCGAATAGGAATAGGGCGAATCCCAGTAGTCGATCAACCCGGCCTGCCGGGTCGCGTGCTGGTTGATCTCACGCATCATCACTTCGTCGTTGAATTCGGGTGACCCGACGGACCACCGCCCCGCGA
>CAYUDF010000465.1:0-3462 GCA_964443465.1 uncultured bacterium | reverse complement strand
CTGCCGTAATAATAATAAGACTCGAACAACCTGGGATTGAGACTGATCGCTTTTTCGAACTCCTCTTCGGCTTCGCTGTACCTTTTGCTCAGCGATACCGCGAAACCGTAGGCGGCGTGCGCTTCGGCCAGATCTGGATCCAGTGTCATTGCTTTCTCAGCGGACTCCAACGCCTTGTGGAGATTAGTCTCCGTCCGGTCGAAGTACATGTACAGGTACGAGTAACAATCCGCTTTGCCGGCGTACGCCAGTGCGTAGCCCGAATCCTTTTCGGTTGCCCGATCGAACATCTCGGTCGCGTGATCGATGCTCGATCGTTTGGACTGATAGAAAAAACTGCGCCCGCGAAGGTAATAGTCGTAGGCGTCGACGTCGTCCGTTGGTGAAGTTTCCAGGGCACGTTTTTCGTTCTCGCTGAGCTCGACTTCCATCACTTCGACGATGTTCTGCGCGATCTCTTCCTGGATCGAAAACACGTCGCTGATTTCCCGGTCAAACTGGCCCGCCCAGATGTGATACCCATCGGTAACACTCACGATCTGCGCCACAATCCGCAGACGGTTCATCGATTTGCGGACACTGCCTTCCATCACCGCGTCCACCCCCAACCGCCGGCCGATGGTTCGGATATCCAGGTTTTTCCCCTGAAAAGAAAACGATGACGTGCGTGCCGCCACGTCGAGGCCCTTCACACGGGTCAACGCACCGATAATTTCCTCGGCGATACCGTCGCAGAAATAGTCGTTGTCCTTTTCCGCGCTCATGTCGACAAACGGCAGTACGGCGATCGAAGGGTTGCTGGCATCGGCGGGCAACTGCGTTATGTTTTCGGGATTTTCCAGGTCCCGCAACATTTCGGTCACCGTCTGGTACCGTTCAACGGGATCGCGTTCCATTGCCTTTTCGACGATGTTTACGACTGAGATGGGAAGGTCCGGCCGGAGCTGCGACAACGGCACCGGGTCCTGGTTGAGGATGGAGTATATGACCGCCTGGGTGTAGCCCCCTTCGAACGGCATCTGCCCGGCCAACATCTGATACATGCACACACCGAGTGACCAGATGTCGGTCCGGAAATCGATCTTGTCCCCGCGGGCTTGTTCGGGTGACATGTATGCCACCGTGCCCGACGAAGACATCAATACCGCGCTGCTGGCTTCACCGGGAATCATCGTGGCGAGGCCAAAATCCAGAATCTTCACCACGCCGTCGGGTGTCACCACGATATTCGAACTTTTCACGTCGCGGTGTATGATCCCGTTCGCGTGCGCCGCTTCCAGGGCACTGGCGATCTGCTTCGCGATATCCAGCGCCCGGTTCGTCTCAAAACCGCCGGTTTCTATCATCTGACCGAGGTTTTCTCCGGCCACGTAAGCCATCACGATAAAAAACAGTTCGCCGGCATCATCGATCTCATGGACGGAACAGATATTCGGGTGATCGAGGGCCGCGGCGGCCTGCGCCTCCTGTTTGAAGCGTTCCCGCATGACCTGATCGCTGAGTTCGCCGCTGCGAAGGAATTTCAGCGCGACCTGCCGCTTGAGCCTGGTGTCTTCGGCGCGGTAAACGTCTCCCATCCCGCCTTCACCCAGCTTTTCCAGGATTTTGTAGTGTGATATAACCGTGCCGATCATTATACTGATTTCCTGCAATAAAACTGTCTGGTCGATTGTCTAACTATCTGAATATTAACAGATAGCTCCGCCGGAAGCAAAATAATCGGAGGATTTCATGAACACAACATCAAGCGGACTGCAACTGATACTGCCGGCTTTGATTGTTACACTGGTTTTGTGTTTCAGTTCGACGGTATCTGCTGAAAACATCACCGAAGTCACCCGCGATGGGGTCCTCCATATCCTGAATCCGGACGTCCCCCAGTCACCCGTCTCGAAATTGAGCCCCGGAGAGTCGTGGCGCCTCGGCGGTGAAGAAGACGAGGATATCATTTTTGGCGTCATCGGCGACATCGCCGTCGACAAAGACGGCAACGTCTACCTGATGGACACCCAGTTAAACGAGATCCTCGTGTTTTCGGCGGACGGCGAGTACCTGCGGACCATCGGACGGGAGGGCGAAGGCCCTGGAGAGTTCCGCCGTCCGGTCGGATTGTACGTTTCTGGAGCCGGTGATATCGCCGTGGTCCAGGCGATGCCGGGCAAAATCATTCTTCTAACCCCCGGCGGCGAACCGGCGGGAATTCACCCGATCAATGCCACCGACGACGGCGTACAGTTTTTCTCACGCGCCGATCGCTCCGTCGACCAGATAACCGTGGCGTCCCGAACTTTTATCCGGCGTGAGGGTGGCGCGGATATCACGCAATCTCTGATTCGCATCGACGCTAACGGTGACCAGACTGCAAAGTATCTCGAAACCAGCCAGACCCGCCAGTTCACGTCGAGCGAGATGCATGAAAAATCAATCAGCGGCACCCTGGTTTGGAACGTCGCGTCCGACGGCCGCGTTTACGCCAGCGATAACTTTGATTCTTACACGATCAAGGTGTTTTCGCCCGATGGAGCCATCGACCGTGTGATCGAAAGAAAATTCGAACACAGAAAACGCAGCGACGACGAGAAGAAACGCCGCGTCCCCATTATGGGGATGGGTCGCCGTCGCGGCGGCCACAATCGCCCGCAGATGGAGATTGTCGCCAGCGACACCGACCGCGACGTCCAGGAAATGTATTCGCGGGACAACGGCGCGATCTGGATTCTCAACAGCCGCGGCGCGTTTGACGTCGACGGCGGTACATTGGCCACGTTTGACGTGTTCGACAAAGACGGCCGATTTGTCAGCCAGATCCAGATAACCGGCGATGGCAACTTCGACCGGGACGAATTCCACCTGGTCGGCGACCGGTTGTTTGTTGTCACCGGCGTACGCTCCGCCCGCCGCGCGCTTCGGGGCGAGTCGACGGAACTCGATACGGAGACCGAAGAGGCCGAAATCCTTTCCGTGATCTGTTACGATCTCGCGCCGGTGTTACAGGGAAGCTTGTAACTTACATATTTACTAGACACTGCAGAAAATTCGCCCGCGAACAACTGGTTTCTTCGTGGCGGCCGCGGCGGGCCTTCACGGCCCGCCGTTTTTTTCTGAAAATCTTCCAGCGTGGGCTTGACAATTCGCAGATCCCCCACTATATTTCGATAGTTGTCGAAACATAATAATTATGAAAAATAACGAAGAACTCGCAAGAATATTCAAGGCACTTTCTGACCCTAACAGGCTGAAAATACTTCAGTTACTAAGGGAGTGCTGTGGCCCCGGGTGTTGCCAACCGGCCGATGCGGACAACAACAACACCGTGTCCCGGATCGCCGATCAGTTTGACCTGGCGCTTTCGACGATCTCCCACCACATCAAGGAGCTGAAGCAGGCAGGATTGGTCGTGTGCGAAAAGCGGGGCCAGACCGTGTATTGCGGACCCAACGAAGAGGTTCTCGCAGAAATCGA
>CAYUDF010000464.1:0-3473 GCA_964443465.1 uncultured bacterium | reverse complement strand
GCCCACTGCTGACCGGCGGTGGCGGAGGGTGCATCAACTGGTACGACCGCGAAGTAATCGCCGGTGACGTTGTGCATTACAGCTTCGAGATACAGGTTGGACCCGGGCTGTACGATGTGATCGGTTTGCACCGCGTTGTCAGGGAGCGGCGTCCCGATGTGCCCATCCGCGCACGAAAGTCGATCTTTCTCCAACACGGTGACCTGATCGGTTTTGCCAAATTTCTTTTTGGCGTTAATTCGCCCGCAACTCCAGACGATCACGCCGTCGCCGTTTATCTGGCTCAGAACAACGTCGACGTCTGGGGAATCGACCAGAACTGGACGCGGATACCACAGGAAACCACGGACCTGACGTTTATGGCCGGGTGGGATCTGCAGAACCAGGTGGACAACCTTTCGTTCGGAATAACTGTTGCCCGGCTGTCGCGCCTGGTCACCGGGAACGGTTGGCGCAAGATGAAGCTGCTTGGTTATAGTTCGGGGACCTGGACCGCGTACGCGCTACTCAACCAGGAAACCCAGCTGCCGCCGGGCCACCGTCAGATCGCCGGTTATATTCCCGTCGATGGCGGTTTCAAGGTGGCCGAACCGGAACGTGCCGCAGCCTGTGCAACCGCAGCGTCGCACCAGGATTTTATTGACGCGGGTGTTTACGGGGATGGCACCGCGTGGTTGTGGGGCTTTGCGACACTGCTCGCCCGGACGGACCCGGACGGCGCGTCTCCAATCCTGACCGGATTCACAAACATGCAAACCGTACTGGTCGCCGGAGCCGCCACGTACCTGGTCGCCGGAATAGAGTGCTGCTATCACTTCGTTGCAGGCGAATTCAACGAGTACGGCATTCCGACCGGGCTCCAGTTTACACCGGTTGAAGGGTTTCTCGATTTTCTCGGGATGGGCGGTGGATACATGCCCTACATGTGGCACTATGAAAATGAGGCTTTGAGCTGTGATGAAGTGGACCTGCCTTACGACGATCACATTGGCGAGATCACGGTGCCGATATTGTACGTCGGCTCGGGTGGCGGGTTTGCGGATTCGGGTATATACACTACGGGTCTTCTCGGCAGTACGGACGTCGAGTCAATGATCGTGAGCCTGTATCCTCCGGAAGCCGCCGCAATCGATTTCGGTCACACCGACCTGTGGTCGGCCAACAACGCCCCCGGGCTGGTATGGCAGCCGATTCTCGAATGGATCGACGATCACACACCGGGCCGTACCGATGTAGCGAACAAACGGAAATAACACCGTCCACACGGACCAGTTGATTCCTTATCGAAACGCCGCCCCCTGGTTTAAATCAGGGGGCGGCGTTGTTGGGTGCCTTCGAAAATCAGGCCCGTTTGTAATGGATCGGAAGCAAACTAAAAACCGCTTCCCCAAGTGTACTGGAGCGATACATTGTAGAACTCAAAGTCCGCACCCAGCGCCGTTCTTAAGCTATTGATGTAAAAAAATCGGATACTGTAATGCCGGTTGATGGGGATGGCGAGGGTGCCGGCAAACCGTGAGTTCTGCTGGGCGTTATCCTTTTCCACGCCATTGACGGTTGTACTACCCCCATCGGACAGCCCACCGCTGATACCCATCCACACACCGTTTTTCAAAATATAGATAATGTTGCCATGGATGGCCAATATCGGATCCTGTGAAATCGTTGTCTGGCCGTATGCCTCCGGAATTTCGGTAAAGAACCAGACATCCGCCATCGCTTCGAGCGTCAGACGATTAATTCGACTGGAAAATCCCAGACGGGGGCGGAAGGCCCATCGGCTGGATCCGAGATTGATGAGCTTGGTCGGGTCGTACTGCCCGAGCGGCATAACGGCAAGTAAACTTGTGCCTACAATCGTTCCTTCGCTGTACGTCCTGAAATCTTTCAACTGAACAGCGGGCGAACCGATAAAATTGACGGCGAGTTGCACTCGGGGATCAGGAAAACCTTCCCGCGATGTGGATGCGGGGACACCATCCAATGTCCCACTCCAGTCACCCCACGCGTAAGGTACCACCGCAGAAAGTTTCGCCAGCTTTCCGAACAACCCGAGAGTGCGGACATATGCCGCTGTCGCCCCGTGGACTTCCCCGGTGGCATCTTCGATAAGAAGCGCCTGATCGAAAAACACATTACCCTCGGAGTACGCGTACCCGAGGAGAACGGTGTTCAATCCGACCGGGGCCGGCGAAAACGCCCGTGGCTGGAGATCCTGTGCCGTGGAAACGCCTACCCATGTTACGAGAAATAAAAGCGATAAAACAACAAACCTCATTTTGACCTCTTCCAGACATGCGTAATCGTCGAGCAACAATGTGGCAAGACCGCCGCACCTGAACCGACCGTATCAGAATCACCGCGGCTCGACAAATCGTTTGTGCCCGGATCATGAGAACGTGGTAAGTTCACCCGATGGGCGGCCAACCGAGTACTGATCCGATGAAACCCGAACGAAAGAGCATATTCCGGCGTATGATACCTGTCATTATAGTGGCTGCCCTGTTGCTTGTCGCCGCCCTGGTGGTGTTGACGTTTATCCGGCCGGCCGGCTGGGTTCTGAGGCAGGCGTCCAGGCAGTACCCCGGGGTTGTGTTCCGCATCGACACCGAAAAACGTGTCATCGCACTGACCATCGACGACGCGCCCCACCCGGAGGTCACGCCGGGACTGCTGCGGGAACTCCGCGCCAACGGCGTGAAAGCCACATTTTTCATCATCGGATCGTACGCCGAAAACTATCCAGAGCTGGTTGATTCAATCCGGGCCGGCGGCCACGAGCTGGCCAACCACCTGTTCACCGACCGAATGAGTGCGGGGCTTTCCGACGAGGAGTTTGTGGACGAACTGCTGCGCACCGACGCCCTGATTCAGCCCGTGGGCCCGCCGAAATGGTGCCGGACCGGGAGCGCGTGGGTCACTCCCCGTGTCATCCAGCTGATAACCGGAAACGGTTACACACCGGTTGTGGGTTCGGCGTACCCGGTCGATCTATACACAGGAGTCGACCTGACCGTCACACAGTTCCTCGAAAACGTTCGCCCCGGCGCGATACTGGTCCTGCACGACGGCGGGCCGAGCCGTCAGGACAACATCGAAGTGTTTTCAAAACTGCTGCCGCGGATAAAAGAAATGGGTTACCGGGTAACGACGCTGACGGAACTCAGTCGGCTCGGCAAACCCGTCGCCCCGGATACGGATCATTAAACGGGTTCCGACTAACCCCTCATCTTCTGGAGCTTTTTCTGCTGATCCTCATCGAGAATCGACTGCACGTCGTTCCGCGTATTCTTGCGGATCTCCCGCAACGACAGCATCATCGTGTCGTAGTTAAATTCTGCGCTTTCGTCGTTCATCAAAAACACTTCGACAACGCTGCGCAGGTCTTCGCCAACTACGAGAGACAGAGCCGTCATCTGGTCGTCGGTAAGTTTGAGCGAATCCTTGAATTGCTTCACGTAGATTTGGGATAT
>CAYUDF010000463.1:0-3476 GCA_964443465.1 uncultured bacterium | reverse complement strand
AACTTCATGAAAACACCCTCCCCGGGTTTTCAATTCATTTGTGGCGCCACAAACTCTTCCATAACGGCCTGGCGGAGCAGAGACGGGGGCAGAAGACCCTGCGACAGAATAAAGTCGTGGTAGTTCCGCTTGTTGAACCTGTCTCCCAGCACGCGTTCCGCATCCGCCCTGATTTCCATCAGCCGCGTATACCCGCAAAAGTACGATGTGGCCTGGCCGGGCGCGCGGAATGTGTACCGCTCCACTTCCTGGATTGCCATTGCTGGTGAAACCACCACGTCGTTTTCCAGAATCCGGGAGACTTCCTCGCGGCTGATCGTTCCCAGCTGGAGACCCGGGTCAAGGAAAGCGCGCGCCGCGCGCAGCAGGCGGTGCTGCAGAGATATCAGCTGTCCATCCAGCGGCATATACGGTTTCATTTCCGCCTCGGAATACAGCGCCCACCCTTCGACGTTTACGCTGTTGAAAGCGAACATGATCCGCGCCTGCGACACGCCGCGTTCGACCATCGACGCAAACTGGAGTTCGTGGCCGGGGCGCCCCTCGTGGACCGTCAACGTCCACGACGCCGCCTCAAATGTAAAATCGTCAAACTGGACATCTTCGCCATCGCCACCACCGGGTATGCGGAGAGGCAGCAGAAATTCGCCCATTTCTCCGGTATTGCCGATCATCCGGGGCGGGCGCATCGACGGCGCGGGAACCGCCGCAGCTTCGGCTTCGCTGGCCAGGCGGATCCGCATCTCGCGATCGGGCAACGTAATAACTGCGTGTTTCTCGATCAGTAGTTCCAGATCTTTAATGCGCCGCTGGTAGTGCGTCAGTATGGCTTCCCCCTCCAGCTGTTCCTTTTTGAGTTCGCGTATGACGTCGCGGTAATCGCTCGAAGCCAGTCCACGGTCGGCAGCGATCAATTCGGCCAGGACCTGCATCTCGTTCTGGATCTCGCGAAATGATACCTTGGCGCGGCTGACCAGCTCCGAGACCGGCATGTCGATGCCGACGTTTTCCAATGCAAACTGATACAATTCCTCGGGTTGCTGAAAATCGTCGCGCGCCAGCGGCAGAACTTCGTCACGGACGAACTTTTCATAATTTTCCAGCTGGGTTTTCAGCTTTTCGTACGGCTGCTCGTAACCGTCGATCTCGTACTGCTGGAACAACTGGGCGATCCCGTCAATAAAACGCCCGCTGGTACCCAGGTCGTTTTCGACATCGTCCCGGAACGGTCCCCGCAGGTTTTTACCGAATGCCGCCCGGGTGAAAGCGCCGACCTGTTCGGAGATTGGTGTGTACCCCGCCTCTTCCCCGGTATAGCGATTGAGCCGTACCAGCGCTGCCGCCCGGCGTTCGGGTGACGCCTGTTCGTCCAGAAGCGAGCGCATGCTCTGAAACATCACCTGCGGCAGGTTGAAGTAGGGCAGATTGTACTTTTCGTCCAGCCGGATCTGACGGTTGTTCTGATCGGCCGCCCTCAGGAGGATTTCCAGGTCCTGGCGCACAGCCGGGTGGGTCTCCTTTTCCAGCCGATCGAACAGTACCGCCATGCCTTTTTCGGTCGCTTCGACGGTGAGATCGTTGATATTCGGCGGCAACTGGAATATTTCTTCATCCAGGCCGTCGATCCCCCAGAACGCCGCCGTTTCGGGATTGAACTGTGCCAGTATGTCGAGCAGTACCCGGGCGTTTTCGTTGCTCCGGTCTACCCAGTTTTCGGACTCCAATGCGTTCAATACGGTGCCTCCCGTTATAACTGACAGCAATACAATACAATAAACCAGGACCAGGCGAATCTTCAACGGAATACCTCCTGTTGGGATTGACGCACTCGGGGGGAAGTATAATAACCGGATAGTATATCTACGAACCGTTTCGTCTGGAGTTGCCGGGAATCATCGAGGGTCTTGATATGAGAGAAGCATTCAGTTATCATGTTCCGTCCCCCCCCGGGCTCCCTGTATATCTCACACGACCCGTCAGGATTCGGCTGAAATGGTATTGGTATATAAACGGCTGATTACAGCACTAGTGATAACGTGGGGCCTCACCGCGACCACCGTGGCAAATATAGCCGATGCATCGGCACCCGCCGCGAATGCGGACACCGTTTTGACCGCCCCCTCCGGTCAGGCGCTTCGAGGCATCAACCGTCCCCTCGAACGCGATGCCACCGCCGTTCAGTATACGGGGCGGGCGCTGCTGTTTGTGCCGTACGCGGCAACACGTGTTGTAACCTGGCCGGTCGAAAAAGTCGTTGAATTGAACGAACGCTGGAATCTGGCGGACTACCTCGCGAAAATTGTGATCTGGAGCGACACCCGCGGAGATGTCCGGTTGACGTTCGGATACGAGAGCGGCCTGGGGATGTCGATCGCCGGTATCGAGGCGACAACATACAATTTTCTTACCCCCGGCGCCGACCTGGAACTCACCGCTGCGTATCTTAACGACCGGACAAACCTGGTGGCGCTCCGGTACAACAAACCGGCAAAACGTTCGGATCGTGTGTGGTACCAGTTGCTCTTCAGATACGCCAATAAGGACAACCGACCGTTTTACGGCGTCGGACCCGCCAGCCCCAACATCCGGTACTCCACGCATCGCCAACGCTCGCTCGCCGAGGGCAGTGTCGACGTACGTCTCCGCAAATCGTTGTTTTTGGAACTCACCGGGTATGCCCGCGAGCAGCAGTTGTTTGACCCCGGTGATGGTGTTCCGGTCAGGGATGGTTTTCCCGTTCTGTTCGCGCAGGCTGAAAAATCGCAATACGCCGGCGCGGAGATGGCGTTTGTTCTCGACAATCGTAATGCCGGGTTTTATTCCACAAGTGGAGGGATGGTACGTCTTACCGGCGGATACAACCATGCGTTCGAAGGTGACGACCTGAACTACACCTTCTATGACATCGATGTGCAGAAATATATCAACCTGTATCGACAGACACGGGCGATCGGGTTATTTGCTTTTGCCACCAGCGTCGAGGCCGATGATCCGATCCGTGTTCCCTATACCGAGTACGAACGCCTCGGCGGCAAAACGGGCGCGCGCGGTTACACCCGATATCGTTTTGTCGACAAGAAGTACCTGTTGCTGGCCGCATCGTACCGCTGGCGCGTGACGGAGATGGTGCTGGGCCGTCTGTTCATCGACTGGGGAACGGTCGCATCCGAATGGGACAAAATCCGCCTGGCCGATATCTCTCCGAGTGTCGGGTTCGGGATGAGCGCGGGCAGGACGAATCAGCGATTTGATTTCCACATCGCCTGGAGCGAAGAGGGCTACGAGTTCTACATCGGGACGACACGTTTTTCCGATTATAAAAGCCGGAGGTTACGATGAACCGGCTTATGCGATTATTTTGGCAACCAGCCGTGTTATTGGCGGTGCTGGTCGCTGTCCTCGTGTCCTCGTGTTCACAACCGGCGATTCGGTTTGCCGACCGACCGCCCGTTACCACCGTCGCCGACAATGCCGAT
>CAYUDF010000462.1:0-3507 GCA_964443465.1 uncultured bacterium | reverse complement strand
AAGGAACGCGTTACTCCCGGCCTTGTGGAGCGACTCAAGGCGGGACAAAACCTGGCCCTGATCAGCGATGCCGGCACACCGGGAGTGTCCGATCCGGGATTTTACCTGGTACGCGCTGCCCTCGAGGAAGGAATCGCCGTTACGGCGTTGCCGGGTGCCAACGCCATTTTGCCGGCGCTGGTTATCAGCGGTTTCCCGACCGACTCTTTTATATTTGATGGCTTTCCACCCAGGAAAAAGGGTGAGCTGGCCAGGCAGTTCATCGCGCTGGCCGATGAACGCAGGACAGCTATCTATTTCGTGTCACCCCACCAGCTGCTCAAGGTCCTCAGGACGCTGGCCGACACGCTGCCCGACAGAGACCTGGCCGTAGCAAGGGAACTCACCAAGCTGCACGAGGAGGTTGTTCGGGGTACGGGGGCTGAACTGTTGGAACTTTTCGAGAACAGAAAAATCAAGGGTGAGATTGTACTGCTGGTCAAGGGGGTCGGCCGCAAACGCAAACCGACTGAAACTGTTGACGACCGACGCCCGTAGTGGTAGCTTCGTTTTTCAATGAACAAGCAACAATTCAAGAAAACTTCGAGAAAAATTCTCGATCCGATCGTATCGATGCTGACAACGCTGGGCGTGCCACCGGTAATGGTGACACTGTTCGGTCTGATATTCAGCCTGTACGGCGCCCTGGTTGTGGCGAGGGGCTCCCTTGCCCTCGGGGGCGTGTTTCTGTTGCTGTCGGGATTGTGTGATGTGCTCGATGGTGACGTCGCCCGCCGGCGAGGGATGGCAAGCCGGTTCGGCGCGTTTCTCGACTCCACGCTCGATCGCGTGGCGGAATTCGCTTACTTCGGCGGCATGCTGTATTACATAGTCGACCGAACGGGACAGCTCAGCGATTTCGTGTTTGTGATCACGATTATTGCGCTGACGGGATCAGTAATGACCAGTTATGCGAGGGCGCGGGCTGAAGGCCTGGGGTACGAATGTGCGGTCGGTATCATGGAGCGCCCCGAACGACTCGCCCTGCTGACGCTCGGACTGTTCCTGGGATACCGTGTGCTGGTTATTGTCCTGACAGTTCTCGCGGTCACCACTACCTATACTTTTATCCAGCGAATCCTGCACGTCAACCGCGTTGCCGGGGCGGACAATAGCCCCCTTGAGTCTCTTGCCGCTCCGGAGCCCGATCCAGATCCCGATCCTGCACCGGATTCAACCGAACCTCCGACCGAATAACTTTCCAGTCACAAACAGTCCGGCCGATTCAACAATCGGGGTCAAGTCTCCAGATTGGATTCAAGCGCCTTGACTACCGCGGTGTGGACGTCTTCGACGGGCAGCGTTCCGTCTACAATCTCCAGCGGCCCGACGTTTTCCCTGTAGTATGGAGACAGCTTTTCGTAATTCTTGTCAATTGTCTGCAGGAAGTCCTTTTTCTCGTAGACCGTCGGGCTCTCGTTTCGCGCCGAGATCCGGCGCAGGCATTCGTCGACGGGTACGCGGAGAAATACCGTCATGTGCGGCCTCGAAAAATCCTGGTTGATCTTTGTGACCCATTCGGCCGATATCGATGGGTCGAGCGTCTGGTAGGCCATCGAGGAAAAAATATAACGATCACACACCACATGTGATCCCGTGAGAAGTTTGCCATCGATCAACCTCGAATGCGTCAGGCGGTCGGCGGCAAACAACAGCGCCATTTCCCGTTCCGCCATTTTATACCGCATTAACCGGCCGGACATCACGTCACGAAGCAGTTTTCCGATCGGGCCATCCGTAGGCTCACGCGTGAGGAAACTATCCGAGCTCTTTTTCGTAAAATACTCTTGTAGCATGGCCGCCTGCGTTGTTGTGCCGGCGCCGTCGAGACCTTCGAGTACGATAAATCGGCTGGTATCGCTCCACATCGGTAGGTGATCTCCGCCTTTCTCACGGCTCGTCGGCCGGTTGAAGTCGTTGAAGTAGGGCCGGTTCAAAAAAACCGGCGATACCGTTCTAATGGATGCTGCCTACTGAATAACACAGACCCCGCCCGGCGGGAAAGAAACAATTCAGCAATTCCGGCCCCAGGCGGAATTTCCGAATTATTTGTCGTCACGGCATATACGTCTGTTTCGATATAAAAGCAGTGGTTGCCTGTCTCTATGGGCCGTATTATATTGTTCTCGCCGCACGAAACCCCTGAATCGGGTAAAAACGGGTGTAACGCATTGTCACCCTTGCGGATAGAACTGACGGGCTTTCAGCCCGGCTTTCCGGAAATTTGGGAAAAATCTATAGAAAACGGACTAATTTGGATATAACGCAGGTATTCCCGGCCGCTTCATCCGGACATACATGGAATACTATATGCTTGTAGGAAAACAAACCTCGATACCGGTGGCCGTTGAGCCGCTCCCCTTGCCAAGGAGGCTTGTCGCGTGAAATTCTTCTCCACCCGAAAAACCATACTCATAGTGATCTGCGCCGCAGTCTGTATTTTCACCATCGGTTCGATTGCCAATGGTGGAGCGCGCGACGACAAGAATGACGTTTACCACGACCTGGAAGTGTTCGCGAAAATACTGGAGAAAGTATCGCAGTATTACGTGGATGAAGTCGACACGCACGAACTCATGCAGGGCGCAATCGCCAACATGCTCGAGCAGCTCGATCCACACAGCCAGTACCTCGACGGCCTGGATTACGAAGACCTGCTGATGAGCACGCGGGGCGAATTCGGGGGACTGGGAATCTACATTACTTTCCGCGACAACTATCCAACGGTTATTTCACCCATCGATGATACGCCCGGTTCCCGAGCTGGTCTCCGGGGGGGCGACCAGATCGTTGAAATCGAGGGTATGGTCACCGAGGGGTGGCGGACGGACAAGGCGGTCAAGTACCTCAGGGGTGACCCCGGCACCGACGTTACGTTCAAGGTCCAGCGCCCGGGTTCGGAAGAATCGATCGAGTACGTACTCACCCGGGAAGTCATCAATGTATCGAGCGTTACTTACTCGAGCATGTTCGGTGACATTGGCTATATGAAAGTCAGCAATTTCGCCAAACGCACCTCGGAAGAGATGGAAGAAGCTCTGGAAGAACTGGAAAAGCAGAACATGAAGGGGCTTGTCCTCGATTTCCGCGGTAATCCAGGCGGGCTCCTGCAGGCCGCAACTGAAGTCTCGGAGCTGTTTCTCGACAAGGACAAACTGGTGGTATACACCAAGGGGCGTCTGGAAAACAGCAACCGGCGGTACTACTCATCGAACCGCAAGATTCACGAAGGTTATCCGATCGTTGTTTTGATCAATATGGCCAGCGCCAGCGCTTCCGAGATTTTTGCCGGCGCAATGCAGGACTGGGATCGTGCGTTTGTGGTGGGACAGACCTCGTTTGGCAAGGGCACAGTGCAGACCGTTTTCAACCTCAGTGAGACCGAAGCGGTCAAACTGACCACGGCAAAATATTACACGCCGTCGGGCCGCAGCATTCACCTGGACAGAAAACATCAGGACCTGGAAG
>CAYUDF010000461.1:0-3524 GCA_964443465.1 uncultured bacterium | reverse complement strand
CTGAGCTTTTTCAGTTTCGGGGAATCGCACACGGTCACGTCGATGTCGTGTGCCTTGCCCGATTGTGTGTTCGACGCGGCAGAGGTGCGCGCCGTGATGAAGCAGCACGATTCGATTCGGGACTACGCGTTGAAGAACCCGAACGGTTCGGATTCCGGTGTCAGTCTGGATATCGATGCGGTGTACATGTCCGAGGGGCAGCCGGAATTCAAGTTGCTCCACTTTCGCAACCGTTCCGCCGAACGAAGCACGGAATTGTGGCGGGACGAGATGATATCCATGGTGTCGCACGAAATCAAAAATCCGTTGTCGGCGATGAAAAATTCCGTCGACATCCTGCTGTCGCAGCAACCCGGCGAACTGAATGACGGCCAGAAACGGTTTCTGGACACTTCGGGCCGCAGTATCGACAGGCTTACCCACCTGCTCGACGGCTTTCTCGACGTCTCCCGTATCAGCGCCGGGGCGTTCCAGTACAACCGCGAAGTTGTCGACATCAGGGAGTTCATCGGAAATACCATCAAGTCATTCACGACCCTTTTTAATGCCGATCGCGTGAACCTCGACTGGAGTGTCGACAACGAAGTGGGGCAGGGTTATCTCGATCCCGAGAAACTGGAGCAGGTCATAATCAATCTGCTGGGGAACTCGCTCAAGTTTACGCCGGCCGACGGTGATATCTCCGTTTCTATCCGGCCCGCCGGTGTGGAAAAGGTGGACGAGGAGATCCGCCTGCTCCCGTGGGATTCGCTGGGTATGCCGCGCCTTCTCGAAATTGTGGTGGAGGACAACGGCCTGGGTATGAGCAATGAAACGCTCGACCACCTGTTCAACCGGTATCACCGGACGGGTGACGCCGGACACGGCCGCGGCGCCCACCTGGGATTGAGCATTTCCAAAGCGCTGGTGGAGGCGCAGGACGGCTGGCTCGATATCGTCAGTCAACTGGGTCTCGGCACGAAAATCTCCGTTTTTATACCGCAGAATCGCCACACGGCCTGCCTGATGTCGCGTTGCCGTACCGCCAACGGCCTGGTAACGACGGCACTGGGCGCGCGGCGGCCGGTTTCCCTGTATGTACTGGGAAAACTGGATGTCGAAAACTGGGAAGATATCTGCGGTTCGTGGCCGCGGGTCCCCGTGATCAATCCACGAAGGGATGAAGCGGGAGGCAAAACATTTCACCTGTGGACCGTGAACAACTCTCTGGCGATCGCGCTGCTGCTCGATTACCGCGAAGAGGATGGCCCGGACCCCGAAACAATTTTTGGTCATACCATTGTTCAGAATGATCCTTGTTCCTACATGCTCAACGGCTATGCCGCGGGAGCATGCCACTCGCCCACCGACGTTGAAATAGCCGGTTCGTTTGCGCAGATGTGTCATATCGCGACGAGGCGAATGAGCACAGCTCGTGACGCTATGGCAATTTCGGCGACGGACAGGATGGCGTCCGAGATCGAGTCGATTGTCGTCGATCTGGGGAGCTGATTTCGCTGACCTTTACAGGAGTGTTTGTATGAATAGCCTCAGAGTGTTACTCGTTGACGATGAACAGGACATCGTCGATACCATTAAGTACAGCCTCGAGTTGAGAGGATTTGCCGTGGATGTCACCTACGACGGTTTGACCGCGGTTGACATGGCCCGCAAGGGGCACTACGCGCTGATGATTCTCGACGTGATGCTTCCCGGGAAAAACGGGTATGAAGTGTCGCGCATTCTCAAGGAAGAGATGGACGCCGGTACGGTGGATCCGTTCAAGATCCTTTTGATCACGGCTCGCAAGCTCGACAACGAACTCAGGGAAGACTTCGTGTCGACCTGGTCAAAAGCCGACGCTTGCCTGTACAAACCGTTTGACCTCGAAGGTCTGTTGCAGGAAATGGGTGGTCTGCTGGAGCCTGTGACCAGCTAGCGCAAGCCCGTTAGAAGTCGACGCCCAGGAGTTTCAGCCGTTCGTTGTGGATTTCAAGCCGCCGCTGGAACTCCTCCAGATCGGTCGCCGATCCCGGCGACCACAGACGTTCCGCAAAAGCGACGATCCTCGGATACAGCTTCGATTCAATCACGTCACGTGGTGCGTGCTCCGTCCACATCGCGCACTCGCTGCCCAGAATACGCTTCATTGCCGCCGGTGGGAGTCCATCGGGAATCGGGTCGAAGTCGTACACTTTCGCCAGATCCGTTTTGTCCAGACCGTAGTCAAAATACACGTGGCTTGTAGGAGACACGACCACGTTGTGACCCAGCCGGGCCGCGGTTGCCGCGCGGTGTTTGTCCCTCCAGGCCTGGAGAATCGCGGTTGGTGTGAGGTCCTCGCACAACACCTCGTCCCATCCGATGGGCCTGCGCTCCAGTGACTCCAGTATTCGCGCGACACGATTAAAGAAATAGCACCTCAGGTCATCCGTCTTTTCCAGCGATTCCTCGTCGCGGCGTTCCTGGCATACCGGGCACGATTCCCACTGCGTTACCGGTACCTCGTCGCCACCGATGTGTATGTACGGGGCGGGGAACAGTTCGGCGACTTCCGCCAGCACCTCGGCCAGAAAATCGAACACCTTCTCGCTGCCCGCGCAATAAATGTTTTCGAAGATTCCCCATTCCGTCGCGACCGGAATCGATTTGCCCGTGCAGGAAAGGTCGGGATAAGAAGCCAGTGCAGCTATGCTGTGACCCGGCATGTCGATTTCAGGGATCACCATGATGCCTCTGTCCGAGGCGAACGATACAATTTCTCGTATGTCGTTTTTCGTGTAAAAGCCGCCGTAACGGCGCCCGCTGCTGTCCGACCGGTAAGCGCCGATTTCCGTGAGCTTCGGGCGGCTTTCGATTTCGATACGCCAGCCCTGGTCGTCCGTCAGGTGCCAGTGGAACCGGTTCAGTTTGTGATATGCCAGCAGGTCGAGCGTCTTCAGGACAAAGTCTTTGCCGGCGAAATGACGGCAGCTGTCCAGCAGCATGCCGCGCCACTCGAATCGCGGGCTGTCCTCGATACGGACCGCCGGGATTTCCCACGGTTCCGATCGGTCCACCCGTTTGTCGCTTTCGATTTCCGGGGGCAGCAGTTGACGGAGCGTCTGGACCGCGTTTGCAATTCCTTCCCAGGCGTTGGCGCGAACAGTGATCGCGCGGGGAAGGACTTCCAGCATGTATCCTTCGTGGCCGCCGTATGATTCATCCGTTTGTGTTGTGAGAAAAATCGTTCCCGCGGGCGTTTCCGTCTGGGAGGAATTATCCGAAATGATTTCAAGCCCCGTTGCCCTGCTCAGTTTGTCGGCGAGAGCGGAGCCGATTCTTGCAAGCGGTTCGTTACCCTGCTCAGTGAGAATTTTCGTCTGAGAAGTCAGCGTAAATCCCCCGGTCAGCCGCCGCAACCGGCGGGGCGCCGGGATCACATTAATGTCTGTATTCATGTTCATGCCTATCCCCTATTCAATTTAATACATCCAAATATTTGTAGCACAAAAAACATCTAATCTCCACCCGCGATCGCCGTACAGGAGCAGATTTGTCTCAGT
>CAYUDF010000460.1:0-3530 GCA_964443465.1 uncultured bacterium | reverse complement strand
CCGATACTGATCAGTTTTCCCAGCCCGAGATGACGGCCCGTCGCCCAGTCGAGGATTGCCGTACACAGCGCGCCTGACTGCGAGATAATGGAAATACCGCCGGGAAGGGGCATCTGGCTGGCGAATGACGCGTTCATCTTGTGGTGGGTGTTGATGAGGCCGAGCACGTTGGGGCCCATCAGCCGGACGTTCGCCTGCTTGCACATCCGCGCCAGTTCTTTTTCCAGCAATGCCCCCTCTTCATCCACCTCCTTGAATCCGGCCGTGATAACAACGACCGATTTTGCGCCCTGTTTGATGGACGCCGCCACCGCGTCTTTCACCGCCGCCGTGGGAACGGCGATGACACTGAGCATCACATTCTCGCCGTACTCCTCGAGGCTGGTAAAACTTTTGATACCCAGGATGTCGCCACCCTTCGGGTTTATCGGCACGATCTTGCCCTCGAAACCGGATTCCAGCAGTCCGGACAATACGGCGTATCCGACCTTGCCCGGTTTGGCCGAGGCTCCGATGACGGCGATCGACTCGGGATATAATAAGGATTCGAGCATGATGAACTTTTCACTCCTTGCAAGGAACACCCGCAACCGCGGGCTCGGGCGTTTTCCTGGCTCGTTCTGAAACTGATCCGTAAACGTACTTCGCGCCCGCCCGAACAGGGCGCGGCGCGGCAACGGAAAGACGATTTTGATACGCGGCGGGAAATAGACTGAAAAAATCGTACTACAAGAACTGCCGCTTTTCAACCTTCATCGGTGTGTTGCGGCGGATCGAAATTCGTAATTCGCTACCGTGGCGCGGGGCATATGGTTTATGCTATATTTCCACAGAATTTAATAAAGACCAACACGTTCAAGGAGGGAAAAATGTCCGGGAAGGGCAAAAAAGCGGCCGCCGCTTCGGCCGGCCGCAAAGGGGACGGAGTCCGATCCGACCTGTACGTAGAAGTAACCATCGGTGAATCCGGCGGAATCGAACTGGAGCTGGACTCCAAAGTCGGCGTATTTTACGGCAATTCCATACGGGAATCGGTGCACTCGGTGTGCGAGATCATGGGAGTGAAAAACGCCCGCGTTAATATCCTCGACAAGGGCGCTCTGCCCTACGTGATCACATCCCGGCTGGAAACGGCGCTTCGCCGCGCGGGAGCAACCGGTAAAGTACTGCCGGAACGCACGATTTTGCGCGAGGGACCGACGGCCAGCGACAAACTGCGCCGTTCCCGGCTGTACCTGCCGGGAAACGAGCCCAAATTTGCTATCAGCGCCGGAATCCACAACCCCGACGGCGTGATCCTCGACCTGGAGGATTCCGTTCACCCCGGCCAGAAGGACGCCGCGCGCATCCTGGTCCGGAACGCCCTTCACTGCGTCGATTTCATGGGCGCGGAACGGATGGTACGGATCAACCAGGGGCCCCTGGGGCTGGAAGATCTGGACGAAATCGTGCCGGAATCTCCCGACCTCATCCTGATTCCCAAGGCGGAAACAGCCGACGAGGTGAGGGCCGTGGACGAACGCATCCAGCAGATCCGGAAAACAACCGGCGGAGACAACATCTGGCTGATGCCCATCCTGGAATCGGCGCTGGGTGTTGAAAACGCATTTGAGATCGCTACCGCCGCCGAATCGGTGTGTTCGCTGACCATCGGACTGGAAGACTTCACCGCCGACCTCGGCGTGCGCAAAACCAAAGAAGGCGCGGAATCCGCCTACGCCCGCCAGCGGCTGGTCAACGCCGCCCGCGCTGCGGGGGTTCAGGCGATCGATTCGGTATTCGGCGACGTAGGCGACACGGAAGGGTTGAAGGCATGGGGCCAGCGGGCGCGGGCGATGGGATTCGAAGGCATGGGTTGTATCCACCCCAGGCAGATCCGGATCATACACGAAGCGTTTGCGCCGTCGGACGCCGAAGTAGAAAAAGCGCTCAAGATCGTGGCCGCTTTTGATGAAGCCAAGGCCAAGGGGCTCGCGGTCGTGAGTATGGGCACGCGCATGATTGACCCGCCGGTTGTACTGCGCGCACAGCGCCTGGTCGACCTGGCGCGCCGCAGCGGTCTGGTGCCCGGATCAACAAACGAATAGCCCACTGTAATAACAACAATCACGCTGAGTTAGCGGAGGATTTCACAATGAGTTCCAACACCAAATTCGAAACCAACGCCGTCGGGAGAAAAGTGCCGACAATCGTCAACGGACGCGAACAGACACCGTTCCAGGGCGTCGGTAAATACCAGCCTGACGGAAACAAGGCCGGGGCGCCAATCCGGTCCTGCAAGGACTACCCGGCCAACGGCGACAAGCGTGTCCCCGATCTTAAAACAGCGCTGCAGAAATGCGGTCTGAAAGACGGCATGGTGATCTCCAGCCACCACCACCTGAGAAACGGGGACCGGGTGGCACTGGCCGCACTCCAGGCGGCGGCCGGCCTCGGGGTAAAAGACCTGATGTGGTTCCCCAGCGCTTCTTTCCCCTGCCAGGAACCGGTCATCGACCTCATGGACCAGGGGGTTGTACACCATATAGAGGGCAGCATGAACGGGCCGCTGGGCGCATACTGTTCTCACGGCAAAATGCAGGGCCTCGGTGTGTTGCGTTCGCACGGCGGGCGCTGGCAGGCCATCCAGGATGGAGAGGTGAAGGTCGATATCGCTGTTATCGCCGCTCCAACCGCTGATTTTTTCGGCAACGCGGACGGATCGCACGGCCCTTCGGCGTGTGGTTCGCTGGGATTTGCCCTGGCCGACTCGATGTACGCCGACCACGTCATCGTTGTCACCGACAACCTGGTTCCTTTTCCGTGTATTCCGTGGCAGATACAGGGGAACAACGTCGACTACGTCGTTGAAGTGGACTCGATCGGCGATCCCTCCAAGATCGTGTCCGGGACAACCCAGATCACAAAGAGTCCCGAACGCCAGAAAATCGCCGAGTACGTCGCCCGGTTCATCCGCGATTCGGGAATCATGCGCGATGGTTTTTCGATCCAGGCAGGGGCCGGCGGCATTGCGCTGGCGTTCGTCGATCACCTCAAGGGTATGATGAAAGAAGCGGGCATCGTGGCGTCGTTTGTGCGCGGCGGGTCCACGCAATACCTGGTCGACATGCTCAACGAGGGGCTGACAAAGTACATCCTGGACGGCCAGACTTTTGACCTCGCCGGCGTGGAGTCGATGGGGTCCAATCCGAGACACATCGCTTCGTCGCCGTTTACATCGTACAACTACCACGGCAAAGGCAACTTCGCCAGCATGATAGACGCGGTCGTACTCGGAGCAACCGAAGTCGACGTCAATTTCAACGCAAACGTTGTGACCCACTCCGACGGCATGCTGCTCCACGGTATCGGCGGTTGGCAGAACTGCCTCGCTTCCGGATGCAGCATCCTCGCGCTGCCCTCTTTCCGCGACCGTATACCGGTGATCGTGGACGAAGTGACCACCATCACCGGACCGGGCGAACTGATCGACGTTGTCGCGTGCGAGCGTGGTATCGCCATCAATCCGAAGCGCAAGGATCTGATAGAGG
>CAYUDF010000459.1:0-3543 GCA_964443465.1 uncultured bacterium | reverse complement strand
CTTATCGGGGCATGGTGCTGGTATATCTACTCAAACTGGAAGAACAGAGAGACGAACTGGATATTGACCTCGTAACGAAGTTGCGCGAAATCCTTCTCATTCACCAGGAGTACCTTACTGATCCAGCGCACTTCAACGACAACAGTAATCACGGCATTGTCGAGGCGTTTGGACTGATCGAAATCACCCGGGTGTATCCCGATACCTACCACGAAGAACTCGGCCTCGACAGGTTTGCCCAGATTATAGAGACGTCGGTATCCGACAAGGGAACGCACCTGGAGCACGCTCCGCCCTATCATTTCGCTTTTCTCAGGTGGGCTGATACTTATTCGTCGTACCTGAGCGGCCTGGTGCACCTCAATATGGAGAAGTCGTCACATCTTGTTAATATCGCGCGAAACATGCGCGAGACATCGTGGTACCTGAGAGATCACGACGGCACAATTCCGGAAATCGGTGATGCCGATTCGATGAACGTATTTTCGGCCTACCCCGAATATGGAACCGTGGAGATGGTTGATCCTGCGCCGTTTTTCTTCGATGCGGAGGCTGGTTACGCCGTATACAAAGGTCCGGACAGTTACGCGGTGTTTAATATTCAGAACAGAAATCCGGCCCTCCCGAAACACTATCATAAAGACGCCCTGGCCGTTTATTACCGGTTTAAAGGGGAGACGATTCTGGGTGATCCCGGTAAATACGAATACAGGTGGACGACCCGGCGCCACTGGTTTGTATCGATGGCATCGCACAATACGATCGTGCCGACGGGTATGCCGGGGGCTGGTATCGGTAGACTGCTGGCCAACTCGCCGCACTTTGCCGATACCGAAACCGGAGTGCAGTTCAACGCTTCCATCGAACACAGGGAACACTTCCGGGCGATCAGGACTGTCAGTTTTCCGGGCGGATCACTAGTTGTGGAAGACAGCCTGATTGCGGTGACCAACCTGTCGACACCGCGACCGGGTTTAACCCGTGCGACGATGGTGTGGAATTTTGGATATGATGTCAGCAGTGTTGTCGAAACACAACCCTTTGATGGTGAAGGTCTGGCTTACCTGCTCGAAACAAAAAAAGGCCAGAAATTGAGATTCTCGGTTGTATACGGCGGAGACGAAGCTGACTCACCATTGGTATCAAACTTGTTCAAGGGACAGGTTGAACCCATGCAGGGATGGTACTCGCCGGTGATGTACCGGATGTATCCGAGCCACACGCTTCTAGTCGAAGCCGGTTTCGTGGAAACTACAACCGTTATAAGCCGGATCGAGAAAGTCGATCAAAAATATTTCCCCGGCCTGCGTATCCTGATCAAAGGGTACTGACCGGGTTTTCCAAACCGCGCTTTCGTGGAAATGATCCTTAACAAACTGATAATTGTTTTCTTTCTTTTGCCCGGTTTCGCCGGCTTCCCGGCACTTGTGACCGGAGAAACACCCCGGCTGGTCACCGGAGACTACCTCGATTCTCCCGTTTACTACGAAATTCAACCACCACCCCCGTTTCTCGCGGACAACAGGGAACTGCTCCATCAGAATCGTCTCAAGCTGCGTTACTTTCCGGCCGTTGACGTCACCGGGTGGGATTGGGTGTCGGGTGGTCTCAAGGATTTCAGCTGGTGGATCCAGTTGGAAGAGCTGAGATTTCTCCTGCCCCTCATTCATTCTCAACAGTCCGCAGACCGGGAGCTGGCGAGAGAGTGGTTCAGGAGCTGGTACGAGTCCAACAAGACCGGTGCGCTGGAGCACCGTGCACGCTGGAAGTATCCGATGTCGGCGGCGTATCGCGCCATGGTCCTTGTGTTCATGTTAAAAACGGAACAGGCCGGTGACGGTACCGACAAGGAATTGGTTGCGATGTTAAGAGAGGTTTTGTTGCAGCATCAGGAATATCTGGCCGACGCCAAAAATTTTGAGAGCGACAACAACCACGGTATGCTCGAATCATTCGCGTTGCTGGAACTGTGCAGGGTGTTTCCAAACGAGGATTACGAGAACACGGGCTTGAACCGTATGGTGCAGATCACGCGGGTCTCCGTTTCCGATCTCGGCCTGCACAAGGAACACTCACCTGCGTACCAGTTTGTGTTCCTTGACTGGCTGGTTAATTTTTCTTCTTACCTGTCCCGAATACCGCGGTTTGACAGGGCGCAGACGGTATTGCTGGGAGAGTATGCAGATCAACTGCAGAACACGTCGTGGTATCTGCACGATCTCGACGGGACTGTGCCGGAAATCGGTGATACAGATTCTATGAACGTGTTTGCAAGGTACCCGCTCTATAAAACTGTCGGCGGTGACACAATAGCCCCGGTGTTTTATGACCCGGAGGCCGGTTTTGCGATATACAAGGATCCTCGCCGATACGCCGTATTCTCGATGCAGACGGGACGGCCGCTTCTTCTGAATCATTATCACGACGATGTCCTTTCGGTGTATTACAGGTTTGAAAACGAAACCATACTGGGTGATCCTGGAAAATACAGTCATACCTGGTCCAGCCTGCGGCGGTATTTCAGGTCCATGCCGGCGCACAACTGCGTGTTTCCCGTTGAATATGTCGAACGCGGTTGGAGCTACTTCAGTCTCGCGATGGCCGGGTCGACGTCGGTCGCCACGGGCGTAGACACGACCCGGTTCAGCGCCACCGTAGATCACGCCGTTTTTTCTGTCCGGCGCACTGTGATAGTACCGCACCGTGAATCCGGAATCGAATTTGTGGACGAGATCCGGCCCGCCGTTGAAAGTGCCCGACAGGCCGAGTCGGTGGTGTGGACGTGGAATTTCGGTTACGATGTGCGCTCGGTCACACCGGTTGCCGATACAGGCGGCACATCCCTCGCTTTTGATATAATAACCCGTAAGGGGCGCCGGTTGCGTTTTCGAGTCGAAATCGACGGTTCAAACACAGGAATCCGGTATGAAATCGTCCGCGGCCGTGAAAAGCCACGAGGCGGGTGGTATTCACCGCAATTATTTGTTTTGTCTCCCTCATATACTGTTGTCCTGGAGGTCCCGATGACGGGCGATTTTACGACTCGAACCTGGCTGGAATCGACCGAGGATGGCTGATCGCGTCAATGCAAAGTATCGTAACTAATATAATAACAACGCGTTATGCTGTGTCAGCGCAGCTCCAATAAAAAGGGAAATAATTGCTATTATTCATTTATTACCCCTTGACAGTATATGCGATACGTCGTACATTGAGGTCCACTTCTTCTAATACAAGATTAGGAGGGAAGGGGCAGGAGTGCCCCCCCTCCGTATGTTCTTTGAAAATTGAATAGTGTGTGTGAGCTTTAGTCGATTTGATTTGAGGCCACCGGATTTTTGCGCGAATTTCTCGCGGTAGAGTTCGGTGGTTTGTACTCATGATAATGAACCGGCAGCAGTACACGCGGCGCTGCCTTTTTTTTGTCTCATTTATTGAGGCATGAGAGGGTGGTTCGTGTGCAGTTGCCGAGTTTTTTAAGGAAAACTCTACAATGGAGAGTTTGATCCTGGCTCAGAACGAACGTTGGCGGCGTGGATTAGG
>CAYUDF010000458.1:0-3558 GCA_964443465.1 uncultured bacterium | reverse complement strand
CGGTACTTCGGCCAGGATAAGATCGACATCAGGGTCGAACAGGGTTATGAAATGGACCGGCCGTCCCTGCTGTGCCTGAGGTCAAAAGACAGGGGAGAAGAAGGCCAGTAAAACCTCGTCGAGTCGTAGACTTCGACCACTCCGGGTAACAAATTGTGAAACACCTTCTCGTAGTTACGCCAGATCTCTACGGAATCGGCCCCGGAATACCCGAACTGTTCCTGCCACCCCCAGTCCTTCCAACCATTGTCGACTTCGTTGTTACCGCACCAAAGCGCGATACACGGGTGGTTTCTCAGGCGAAGAACGTTGTCGACGGCTTCGTGCCGGACATTTTCCAGAAATTCTGGGTCTCCAGGATACATCGTGCCGGCAAATATAAAATCCTGCCACACCAACAGGCCGTTTTCGTCGCACAGATCATAAAAAATATCTTCTTCGTATATTCCCCCGCCCCACACCCTCAACATATTCATGTTTGCATCAACCGCTGACTTGACCAGCGCTTCGTACCGTTCGGGTGTCACCCGGTTTAGAAAATTGTCCTGCGGTATATAGTTTGCCCCCTTCATAAAAACCGGCAGACCGTTGAGACGGAAGTAAAAACTACTGCCGACGGAGTCCGGTTCCTGGACGATTTCCACCGTCCTCAGACCGACTCTGTCTTCGATTTCGTCTGTTACATCCCCGTCAACCACCAGCTTTGCCGTCAGGTCATACAGAAACGCTTCCCCCAGGCCGTTGGTCCACCAGAGCTTCGGATCGGGGATACTGAAGTGGAGACTGACCCTGTTTTGTCCCGGCGACAGGACCTGACGACTGCTGACAACCGTTGATTTCCCCAGTTCGAGCAGGACCTCCGCTTCCCCGGACCCGCTCGATTCGATTTCGAAGATCGCGGACAACTCCGCGAATTCGTCGGTGATACGGCGCTGGACGATCTGCACATTGTTGAACCTGGCCCGATCCCAGGCTTCGATCCGGACCGGCCGCCAGATCCCCGCCGTGACAAATCGCGGTCCCCAGTCCCACCCGAACTGATAGGGCGCTTTTCTGGCGTAAGCCCTTCGTTCGGGCAGATTGTACGAAACACCACGGGATTTTTTGATAATTTCTTCACCGGACGGTCGGAACTGAACGGAAATCGAATTGGCGCCGGCGCGCAGCAGATGTTTGCAGTCGGCCTCCCACACCCGAAACATATTGTCGGCGGACAGCAATAAGGCGCCGTTCACATAAACTTCCGCGTACGTGTCCAGTCCCTCAAAAACCAGCCGAATATGTTCCCTGGCGAGCAATTCCGGTTCGATCTCGAAACTGGTTTTATACGACCAGGTTTCACTTTCAATCCACTGAAGAGAATCCTCGTTACTCCCGTAATACGGCGGCTCGATAAGACCGTTATCCAGCAGGTCGGTGTGGACACAACCCGGCACCGAGGCCTGGTACCACTTTTGCGTGCCGTCTTTTGAGAACAACCAGTTGTTTTTCAGCTCGATCGTGACCCGTTTTGTCTCGTCGGTCGCGCACGACAACAGCAGCACGACACAAAGCATCACGATCGGCAATCCAGGAGCAGTTCGCATGATCAAATACTTTTACCACTTACACCCGTCGCGTGCAACCGGGACGTGCCCCCGTGGCAGCGACCGATAATTGGATTGACCGTTTTCGCCCGATCGTGGTTCAGTATTTTCAGGGGTTTTTTCTCAAATGAGTGCTTACCGGCGAAGAAGAAGCAATCGATTCGACCTGAACACGCTGAAGGTCGCCGCGCTGACTCTGTCGTCCATCCTTGTCGCCTTTGGTCTGTGTGAAATCACCATCCGAATCCTGGGCACGGCGCCCGATATTTTCCACGTCCAGGACGGCCGTTATCAGCTGTCCTCAAATCCCCTGATCGGATACGAGATGGTCCCCAACTACAAAAGCGACGAGGCAGTCGCGATGGTGGATTTTACGGGCCAGGCAAACAGCCTGGGGTTCAGGGACCGGGAGCACCCGGTTAAAAAACCCGGGGGCAGGTACCGGATTCTCGTGCTGGGCGACAGCATAACACAGGGTATGGGTATCGACGGCCGGGCGGATATGTTTACGTCCGTGCTCGAACACGTGCTGATCGAAAATGGTCACGACGTGGACGTGCTCAACTTCGGGGTCAATGGCTACAATACACGGCAGGAAGTAGAAATACTGAGGGAGAAAGGGCTTCAGTACCAACCCGACCTGGTGGTTGTCGCGTACTGCGTCAACGACAACTACCTGGATTCCGGCGGTATCATCAGGGCGCTGGAACAGCGGAAGACCCAGCAGTCCGAGATAAAAATACCCCGCGTGTTTTTTAAAAGCGCCTTTTTTCGGCAGATCTGGGCGGTCGTTATTGCCCGCACCCGCGACCCGTTGCCTTTCGAGTCGATTCCGGACGGGTCTTCCAACGAAATCGTGCCCGGCGCGTTTGCGGACCTCAAGGAACTGGCCGACCAACACAATTTCGCCGTGATGGTGGCCGCCTTCCCGCAGCTCAAAGGCCTCGAAAACGGTCCAAATCCGGCGCTGCTGGCCGAAGTGAGGAAAATCTCCAGCCAGAATGGTTTCCTGTATCTCGATTTGTCTACTGCGTTGTCCACTGTTGCAAAGACAGAAAAAATCTATCTGGACGACCTGCACCCCAACCGCCGCGGCAGCCGCTGCGTCGGTGAAACACTGGCCGACGATATTTCGACCCGGTATCTGGACTCCAACGGTTGAATCCCGCGAAAATATCTTTATTTTTGTGTGATATAATCAAACGCGATCATGAGTCCGTTCAAGAAACTGATATCACTGGCGATACTCTTCCTGTTACCGGGGACGGAATCCGGCTTCACGCGGGATCGAGAATACAGACCGTTTATAACGGTATCCCCGAAACAGTTCGCCGCGTCGCCGACCTGCCGTGAAGCACCGGCCAACGCGGCAAACTGTCAGGAAGACCGTTTCGCGACATTCACAATGACCTATCTTGTCGGAACGGGGACAACGTTCCTGGCGGGGACATCGATCAAAACAGCGTTTGCGTACAAATATAACGGGCAGTACAAAACGGAGCGACGGTACACCAAAAAGGTGGCCTGGCCGAAACTTCAATCGATCGACCCCACCGCGCCCAATTACGTGACGGCGTTAGCAGAGAGCCACAGGTACGGCCTGGTCCCGGCGACGGTAACAGAAGGTTTCGACAGACAAGTGTTAGTCGAATTCAACCACGTGGTGATCGCCGGCACGGAAATAACGATCACGTACGGCGACACATCGCTCGGAAGCCCTGGGTATACGATACCTCCCATCGCATACGATATTGACCTGGTCGTGACCCAGGACCCCGACGGCGACGGGATTTACGAAATTGTAGATATCGAAATGCCGACGATCAGCGTTATCGGCGGCGAAGTCGACCGGTTCGAAGTTGTCGCACCCTCAACTCCCGACAGCGCGACATTTGACGTGATTGTGATGGCACTCCAGGGAACAGACGAAAGGTTTCTCAACAACTACATCGTTCCGATATACACGGGTACG
>CAYUDF010000457.1:0-3559 GCA_964443465.1 uncultured bacterium | reverse complement strand
GAGATTCCCGACCTGTACATGGTCATCGGCCTGTTTGTGGTCGCGCTGGCGCTTCGCCTGCTGTATCTGACCGAACTGGACGATGCGCCGTTTTTCCACCACCCCGTAGGGGACTCAAAAATCTATCACGACCGCGCTCTGGGTATCATGGGCGGTGACTTCGTCGGCAGGGAAGCCTACTTCCACAGCAGCCCGCTTTATTCTTATTTTATGGCGCTGGTGTACTCAATTTTTGGCGTCAAGTTCACCGTGCTTCGCGTGATCCAGTTTATCGTGGGCAGCGCCAACTGTGTGCTGATCTACCTGCTCGCGCGGCGCGCGGCCCCTTCGTCGAAAGCGGTCCCGCTGGCCGCCGGCGCCGCGGCCGCCCTGTACGGTACATTTGCTTTTTTTGACGGCGACCTGCTGATGATCCCGCTGGTTCTATTGTTTACCTGTGGATCGATACTGCTGCTTACCCGCCTGGTGAACCCCGAGAAAAATATCGGCGACACGGATGCCCTGCCGCGCGGGTGGAAACCTGCGCTGATTGCGCTGGCCGCCGGTGTGCTGCTGGGGCTGGCCGGCCTGGGTAAACCCAACGTGCTGGTGTTCGCGCCGTTTGTGCTGATCTGGATGCTCACCGGATTCGGCCGCAGTTTCGTGGCAGGCCGGTTGAAGGAAGCCATCCTGTTTACGGTGGGGTGTGTGATCGCCGTCGCGCCCATTACGCTGCGCAACTACGAAGTGTCACAGGATTTTGTCCTGGTATCCAGCAACGCCGGTGTGAACTTCTACATCGGTAACAACGAACACGCCGAGGGCATTTTTATGCTGCCCCCGGAATCCGGCCTCGACAACACCCGGCTGTACCTCAGTTCGCGAGCCGCCGCCGAGCAGGCCACCGGACAGACCAACATGCTGCCGTCCGAGGTATCGGCCTACTGGGCGTCGCGCACCGTTGAATACATGAAAAACAATCCCGGCGACGCCATGGCGCTTATGTGGCACAAGTTCCGCCTGTTCTGGAATCACTACGAAATACCGAACCACCACAACAAGCAGTTTATGACGATACACTACACAGCGTTTCTCCAGGTGTTGTTTGTCGGATTCAAGCTGGTGGCGCCGCTGGCCGTGATGGGTATGGTGCTGGCGATTATGTTGCTGGCCCGGTCGGCGGTGGTGCGGCTGTACCTGGGGTTTGTAATCGTTTACATGGTGACGCTTATTCCGTTTTTTATCACGGCGCGCTACCGGTTGCCCGTTGTGCCGTTTCTGGTGGTGTTTGCCGCTATCGGCGTCTGGCAACTGCTCCTGCTGCTTCAGAAAAAGCGGTGGAAACTGGCGGGTGTTGGCGTGGGCACAGCTATTGCGGCCGCCGTTTTTATATCCTGGCCGATGGTCAACTACGACTTCGGTTTCAATCATACGGTGATCGGTTCGGTTTACTCAAATCTCGCCACCGAAGAACCCGATAACGCGGCGGATCATATCGAACAGGCGATCATTCACTACAAAACCGCACTTGAGTTGCGCCCGTTGTCGGTGGATGCCCACTACAACCTCGGCGTGACCTACCAGCGAATCGGTTTTTATTCCGGGGCGGTCAAGTCGCTGGAAACAGCCTTACGCCTGCAGCCGACACACGCTTATGCGGGCAAGGCGCTGGCAGAAGCCCGCCTGGAGCTGACCGAGAAGGGCGACAGGATCAAAGTTGCCGACATCCCGCGGACGGACTTCGAGCGCGGTATGTATTACACGCGTCAGAAGCAGAACGACCAGGCGGGGCTGATGTACTCGCGCGTGCTCAAGGGCGATCCCCACCATCCAGGCGCGTGGAGCCAGGTGGGGGCGATCTATTTCGACGAGGGAGACTACCGGCGCGCGATCATGAGATTTAAAAAGGGACTGAAGTACAAACCGGATCACTTTGTGCTGAACAACAATATTGCCGGGGCGTACTACCGCTCGGGCGACAAGAAGCGCGCCCGGAAACACTGGGAAAAATGCCTCGCCGTCGACCCCGGCAACGAGGCCGTTTTGCGCCAGTTAAAGATGCTCGAGGATTCTTGATCGTCGTTGCCTTTTGTTGGCCGTTTTATTCAACACCGAAGGGAACCGTATGCGCAGTAAACCGATTGTGTTGCTGGTTGTTCTCGTCGTGACGTTTGCCGCACTGGTTGCGGTATTAAACGTCGGTGCACAGGACAAGCCGGAACAAACAGCGGAGGAAGCCTACCAGGAAGCAAGATCCCGATTGATGAATATCGATCCGGATGCAGAGCGCCTGGCCGTTTACAAGTCGTTTCTCGAAAACTACCCCGAAAGCGGAAGAACGGCCGGTGTAATGGGCGCCGTGGTGTACTACCAGGGGGAAAAACTGGGGGATATGGAAGGCGCACTTGCCTTTGTGGAGAATATCCGCGGTCAGATCACCGACCCGGCCATCGCCAAAGCGGCAGACAAGGCGCTGATGGAGATTTACGGCGACGCGGGCGAGAAGGACAAGATGCTCGTGCTGGCGGACCGGTTCGAAGCCGAAGGTGAAATGAAATTCGGCGACTACTGGAAATTGATCGGGTTTGGCGTCGAGCACGAGGACTGGAGCATGGTGCGCAAGTACTGTGACAAGGCGCGACCGCTGGCCACACCGGAAGCTTATCGCAAGGAATGGCCGAAGTACGAGTTTACGGACGAAGAAGCCACCAAAGCGGCGAAAAACCGCGAAGCGATGCTGGCGACCAAGGACGGCTGGGCCAAGGCCAATACGGGTAAGCTGGACGCCGCGCTGGCCGATTTTGCGCTGGCCAACGGTTCTATCAGTAGAAACTACATTGGAATCCCCGAAAATGACCTCAATATCCACTGGGCCAATACACTGGTTAAAAGCGGAGACTACAAGGCGGCGATCGACAAGTTTGCACCGGATGCACTGATCGCGGGCAATGAGGACGCGCAGGCCGGGCTGGAGACGGCTTACGAAAAACTGAACGGATCGGCGGACGGTTTCACTGCGTACTGCGATAAACTCCACAAGAGTATTACAAAAGAAGTGGATGATTTTGAACTGCCCGACTACGAAGGCAACCGCCAGAAGTTTTCTGATCTGCGCGGTGAAGTGACGATGCTCACGTTCTGGTTTCCTACCTGACGCGGATGTCTCGTGGAGTTGCCACGAGTAGAAGAGCTGTACAAGAAGTATCGTGACCGTGGTTTCGCTGTTGTTGCCATTGAAGCAGCGCGCGACACGGATCGGGCGCTCAAAGTGATAAAGGAACACAACCTCACCTTTGATATGCTGGAGACTGAAGAAGATAACGACGTCGTTGATGATGTGTTCGCAGTCCAGGGATTTCCGACGGTGTTCATGATCGATCGCGACGGAAAGATTGTTTACAGTCACCTGGGTTTTGAAGAAGGGGACGAAGCCAAGCTTGAAAGGGAGATTCTGGCCCTGCTGGCGAAGTAATCCGCGGACGAGCGAATTGCTGGTAAACCGCGCGGGTCCTGTCACCAAGTTCCCCCCGCCGTGCTCGGGGGCTGCGCGCGGCGGGGGCCCCGACTTGGCGCCACCCGC
>CAYUDF010000456.1:0-3561 GCA_964443465.1 uncultured bacterium | reverse complement strand
CGACTACAACGCCACAACGACCTCGGTGACCGACGTCGAGATCGCGGGCAATTTCGCTTTTTTCACCGACGTATCGGCTGGCATGGTGATCCTGGATGTGTCGATTCCGTCGTCACCGTCGCTGCAGACTAACATATTCCCACCCGTCCAACCGCGAGGTCTCGCAATCGCGGGCAATTTCGCCTACATCGCCGATCCCCCCATGGGCTTCGTCATCGTTGGTATTTCGTCCCCCGGCACGCCGTACTTTGCCGGCGCAAACGCGGCCCCGACCGACGCGCGCGATGTCGTAGTGGCGGGTGGATACGCGTACGTCACCGACTCGGGTCACGGGATGTGGATCTACGACATCTCCAATCCGAATTCTCCGTCGGTAGTGGGGGATCTATTTACCGTCAGTGGTCGCGGGTGGGACCTCGTTCTGCGAGGCAACACTGTTTTTCTGACCGACGATACAGGGCTGCGTTCGGTCGACGTGACCAATCCGGCGCTGCCGATCAGCTATTCGCAAACCGGCATCCCCGGTAACACGCGGGGACTTGATGTGGCCGGCGATTTTGCCTTTGTGGGCACAGGGAGTGGCGGCCTGCAGGTGGTGAAGGTCTACGAGCGCGGCCTGGACACGGACGCCGACGTGGCGGAATCGATCAACGTCAACGACGCTAATCCGGGCGCCGAAGTCGACCAGGTTCGGCTCGCCACGACGCAAACCGGATCCGTTTTCTGGGAAGTGAGCGCCAACGCGGGATCCGACTGGACGTCGATCACCCCCGACGGGCAGTGGACGGACATTCCCGGCGCAGCCCGGGGCGCCGATCTTCGCTGGCGCGCGACACTCTACTACAACCAGTACAACGTAACACCGGAGTGCGACCTTGCAGTGCTCGAGTGGCAGTTCGGTGACGACGACTTTGACGGCGTGGCCAACGGTCTCGACGTCTGCCCGGCCGAAAACGCCAACTACTTCGACCACAACCGCGACGGTTGTCTCGACCTGGTGCGTGGCGGCCGCAACGTGGAATACTGGCCGGCAGGAACCACGGTGTCGTACGCGATCAACCAGGACGGTCTTCCTGGCATGACCGGCAGCGAGTTCACCGCCATACAAAACGCGATGGACAAGTGGACGGCACTGTCCGGCACCTCCCTGGGATCGGTTTACTCCGGCGCATCGGCAATCGATACAGCGGTCGCATTCGATGGCGAGAATCTGATCACGGCGGCGGATTACGAATACGACTTCGGCACGCACGTGATCGCCGTTGGTATCACCAACTCGTTCACCGTCCCCACGTATTTCCAGGGCAAACTGTACAGCCCCGGTGAGATCGTCGACGCCGACATGATTCTCAACCCGCGCAAAAGCTTCGAAACCGACACGGAGGGGTCGGGTATCGACCTCGAGAGCGTGGCCACGCACGAGGCGGGCCACCTCTACGGCCTGTCCCATTCGGCCATCCTGTCGTCTACGATGTTTTACGCACTGGGTTCGGGGACCGACTCGCGGACACTGGAAGAAGACGACATCGTGTCGTTCACCAAGACCTATCCCCTCGGCGATCCCAAGCCGGCCAACCACATCGGCGGGACAATTACGGACGGCATCACCGCCAGTCCGGTGGCGGGCGCGCTCGTTTATGTGATCGACGCGGTATCCGGCGACACGGCGTCGTGTGATATCTCGCTCCCCGACGGAAGCTACCAGTTTGCCGCGCTGGACTTCGGCGATTACTACGTGGCAATCCATCCGTTCGACCAGTCAGCCGCCACCTTCTTTATGAAACCCGGCTGGGTGAACTGGTATGTCGATTCGGTGGGTGTGTCGCTGTTTGTTCCCGAGTACTGGGACAACGCCGAGTCGAGCTCGGACAATCCGCAGGACAAAGACGCAATTTCGCTCACGGGAAGCGGAACAACACTTGATTTCATCACCAACATCGATGTCGACGGCCCGGTGGTCACGGACACCTGGCCCGGTACTGGCGGCACCGATATTTCGGTGCAGACGTCGGTACTCATCCGTTTCGACGAACCCATCGACCACACCACCCTCCAGGGGGAGTTTGTCCTTTTTAATAACGGCGACCTGTCCTGGGTGGGCGGGACCGCGTGGGTGATGAACGACGATTCGGTGATCACGTTCCGGCCGTTTGTCCCCCTTGATTTTGCCACGACCTACATCTGTACCGTGGGGACCGGTGTTACGGACAAGTACGGCAATCCCATGGCAGCCTATTACCCTTTCTCTTTCGATACCGAAGTGGCGCCGCCGCTCAGTATCTCGAACGTTGTGCCCGACAAGGGCGCCCCCGGTTCGGTGATCGTTGTGAACGGCTTCGGTTTCGACACAGGCGCTCCCGGCGAGAACCGTGTCCTGTTTCCGGACGCCAACCTGGTCGATACCGTCGCAGTAGTGGCAGAGTCGGTAACGCCCACGCAACTGGTCGCGACCGTGCCGCCCGGCATTGCGTCCGGCTGGGTTCTGGCAAAGGTCGCTTCGAACCTGAGTAATTCGCTCCCGTTCGGATTAATTTCACCGGAGGGAGTTCCGCGCGGATACGTGATGGGAACAACCCCCCTGGGCGCGCTGCCGCGCACCGTCTCCGTTTTGCCCGGTGGCAACCACGCGGCCGTCGCGACGGAGGAGGGTGTGTCGTTGGTGGACATCAACCCGGGTTCACCGGGTTTTACCGACCACTCAATCGTTACCATTCTCGGGGGTACCGACGATCTGGCCGTCACGCCCGACGGCCATTGGATCTACGCGATAGAGGGCGCCGGTGAGAAACTCCACGTCGTGGAGACCTCCACGAAATCGCTGGTCACAACACTGATCATCGGTTCGCGACCGTACGGGATCGCCATCGAACCGGGTGGCAAGCGGATGTTTATCCCGACCGACGGCAGCGAAATCCAGGTGTGGGATGTTACCCAGGGAAGCCCGAACTTCCGTACACAGGTCGGCGTCATCGACTCGCCCGACGGCAATTTCGACGGCGGTCTGGCGGTCGACCCCGCCGGTGAATACCTGCTGGCGGTTACAGGCACGGGCAAGATGCTCGCCTTCGACCTCGGCCCGGATACCTTCCTGGTCTCCGTCTCCGTCGGAACTGTGCCCCGCGATATCGTTGTGGAGACGGGCGGCAAGCGCGCGTTTGTCAGCGACGAGACCGGATCGGTTTCGATCGTATCTCTCGAGGGGATGTTCCGGATCACCGATGTGCCCACGGGCGGTTCGCTCCGCGGCATGTCGGTTTCACCGGGCGGGCGCTATCTGTACGCGGCCAACCGCGAGCTCAACCTGCTCGACGTGGTCGACCTCAACCAGGACAGTCCCGACTGGTGGAAGGTGTCAACGACCATTCCGCTGGGAGTGAACCCGGTCGACGTCGACATCACACCCGGCGGACAGTACGCCGTATCGATACTGGAAGACCCGCAGGAACTGGTCGTCACCGCCGTGGGTGTCGGCCCCGTGCTCGAGACTGTTCTGCCCCGGATCGTCGCTTCCAGGAGCAAGGTTGTCCTGTCCGGTTCGGGATTCGGTACCAACCTCGATTC
>CAYUDF010000455.1:0-3564 GCA_964443465.1 uncultured bacterium | reverse complement strand
CATGGGAGAAGTCCCCAATTCATCATGGTTTCACAACCGCGTCTCAAGTCTGACGCCGGATCAGGTGGCGCAAGGCGCCGGAGAAGACGACCCCGGTCCCGAACCGTTTTTTCCGTGGAAGGTCACCGGAATGAAGGTGGGCGGCGCCAATCCGGGTTTTGTCTTCGAAGACGCCCGCGGCGTGCGATATCTGTGCAAAGTCGACAAGGTTGGCGAACCCAACGTCGCCACGGGGGCGGGCGCAATCGCCGTGAGGTTGTTCTGGTTGGTCGGTTACCACACACCCGACGACCGTGTGGTCTACTTTAACCGGGAACAATTGCAGATCGGCGTCGGGGCAACGTACAAAACTCAGAAGGGACGGCGCCAACCGGTCACACAGGATATGCTCGACCAATTGCTTGCCGACCGCGCCGGACAAAACGCGGCCGGCCAGTACCGGGTGCTCGTCAGCCGGTTTTTGCCGGGACGACCCATCGGCGGCTACTCATACACCGGTACCCGCAATGACGACATCAACGACGTGATCCCGCATCAGAATCGTCGGTCGCTGCGCGGGCTCCGCGTGTTCGGAGCGTGGCTCAACCACGTGGACCTGAAAATCGACAACACGCTCGACCTGTACACCGAATCAGACGGCCGCCGGTTCGTGTCTCACTACCTGGTGGATTTTGACGGATGCCTCGGCGGCTACTGGGCAGCCCGGCACGAGGCACGGATTGGGTTTGCCTATGAGTTTGACATGCGTGAATTCGTCACCGGTACAGCCACCGCCGGTCTGTACAAACGCCCCTACGAACACCTCGTAGAGGCGGTCCACCCGGAAGTCGGGTTGCTGGAAGCGGAGGTTTACGACCCCGCCGACTGGCGTCAAAATTACCTGAATGATCAATTAATCGGGATGAGAAATGCTGATGCTTTCTGGGCGGGAAACATTCTCGCGCAAGTCTCCGAAGACCACATACGTGCCGCGGCGGGGGCCGCACGATACGACGACGCGTCCGCCACTACTATTGTGGCGTCCGTCCTGCTTTCACGGTGGGAAAAAACAGTCGACTGGGCGCTGACGCGGGTGACTCCGGTGGTAGACCTCGAACCGGCGACGCCGTCAGGAATCGACGGCGGATTAACAATAGAGGCGCGCGATGCCCTGGTCGTTTACGGTCGTCCATCGGCGCTGGAATACCGCGTCCGCGTCCGCGACGCCGACGGCGGTGTGATCACCGAAGTGCAGGACTCAGGCGCGCCGACCATCCGTCTGGCCAGCGATAAACTCGCCGGCTTTGAATATGTCGTGATCGAGTGGATCGCCGTATCCGGAGACAAGTCCCTGCCTCCGACAACCGCACACTACAAAGCCGGCCCCTCCGGATGGTCTCTGGTGGGCATCCTCAGGGACGGCGAATAGGGCCGTCTAGAAATCGAAGTTTGTGCCCACGCCTTTTTCGAGCGCCGATTTGTACACCACCGTCGCGGTGGCCACGTCCTGGACGGCCAGGCCACACGACTTGAACAAAGTGATTTCCTCGGTGTTTTCGCGCCCCGGCTTCTCCCCGGTAACCAGGTCCCCCAGGTTGGCGTAGACGTGATCTTCCGTAACCGCCCCCTCCGAGATCGGAATTAACAGGTCGCCTGCTTCAGCGAGGTTGGCTTCCTTCAAGTCGGCGACAAATTTTGAGCGCTTCACCGTGGTGGTATCCAGCTCTCTCGCGTCCGGCGTGTGCGAGCCGATGTTATTGATATGCGTGCCCGGCCGGATCCAGTCGCCGTCAAACACCGGGTCGTGCGAACTGGACGCGGTGATAATCATATCGGACTGCTCCACCGCCGACTTCACGTCGTCCGTCGGTACACATTCGCATCCGAGCAGTGTCGCCATTTCCCCGGCAAACCCGTCGCGCAGGTTGTGATTGATATCGACCACAAATATTTTCTCGAACGGCCGGACGATATGACAGGCTTCAAGTTGTTTTCTCGCCTGTCCGCCGGCGCCGAAAATCACGCACGTCTTCGAGTCCTCGCGCGCCAGAAAGCGTGTGGCCACGCCGCTGGCCGCACCGGTGCGAACGGCGGTCAGGTAACCGGCGTCCATCACCGATACCACCTGGCCGGTGGTCGAGTCGCACAACAGCAACGTGCCCAGAATCGTGGGCAGGTTTTTCTTTGAGGGGTTATCGGGATACACCGTGACCAGTTTCATCCCCAGCGCGTCGGTATCTCCACCGATGTACGCGGGCATGCCGAGAAACAGCCCCTTATGGTCGGCCACGCGAATGACGGCCCGTTGCGGCATGATGGACGTACCCCGTGCCAATTCGCCAAATGCGGCTTCCACCGCGCGCATGCAGTCGTCCATAGCGAGTACCGATTCAACATCTTTTCGTGATAATAATAACGCCATTGTATATCTCCTGTTTATTTGTCGACGGCAACCACGGCTTCGATTGCCACCAGGGCGTCCTTGGGAAGACGCGACACTTCAACCACCGCCCGCGCCGGCGGGTCGGCTGTGAAAAACTCCGCATACGCTTCGTTGATAGCGGCGAACTCGCCCATGTCGGTCAGGTACACCGTCACTTTGACCGCGTGGTCCAGAGAGCCCCCGGCCGCCTCGGCGATCGCCCGAACATTTCGGAGGCATTGTTGAGCCTGTTCGACCGCCGTCGCCCCTGTCATTTCACCCGACGCGGGATCAAGCGCAATCTGCATGGCAGTATACAAAAGCCTGCAGGCGAGGACACCCTGTGAATACGGACCAATCGCCGCCGGGGCCTTGTCTGTTTTGATGATTTTATGCGACATGGTGCCTCCTCTGTGTAAAACAACAGAATATCGGCATTCGGCTGCGGTGTAAAGGATGCAGTCTCACCCGCCCTACTTGAGACCTTTCACAACCAGGTCCTCGATCAACCACCGGTTGTTGATGTATACCGCCGTCCATTCGGTGCTGAACTGTGTGATACCGCTGCCGGCAATTTCAACATCTGAGAACACGATGTACATCTTGATCCGGGTGCAATCCTTCGGAACAGATACGATCCGGTAAGCGCCGAAGTATGTGGTGAGCTGCACCGGATCGATTCCGATCTGTGCGCTCGCTTCCCTGATCGCCGTAGCCTGCTTTTCAATCATCGCGCCTGCGGTCTTGCGACTGGTTTCCCCGGCAAACGTGTCTCCGCCGGAAAGACTCGGCAGCTCAATATTCTTTTCGTGGGCGCGCGCATACACACCCGCTACCGAGGCCGCCGCCATCGCTTCCACGTCTTCCGCCCCAACCGCCAGCAGCCATCTGTGAAACAACGGAACGGGGTTTTTTGAATTTTCCCAATCCATATCCAGCGACAGAAATTCAGGGTAGTCCATGCGGAACAGGTCACGAATCAACGCGTGGTAGTTTGTTGATGCCTTGTCCAGCCGTAGATTTCTTATCGCCCACAAGGAGTCGTCCCGCACAAACTCCCACGACGTTTCGTACACGTCACCCTGGCTACCCGTTTCGCGGCTGAGGTCGAACCACATGTGCAGGTAGAGCCGCTCGACGTGCAGCGCCGTTTGTACCCGATC
>CAYUDF010000454.1:0-3564 GCA_964443465.1 uncultured bacterium | reverse complement strand
GACCACCTGTTTGTAGCTCTGCAGCGGCTGGATCGAAACAATTTCTGGGGACCGGCGGGCACCAGCTACCTGGCTGTCGTAGACGTCAACACCGACAAGATGGTGGATACCGATCCGCTGACCCCGGGAGTGCAGCCGATCGCGCTTTCGAACGCCGACCCCTTCAGCGAAATTCAACTCAACCCGTGGACGGGACGGTTGTACGTGGCCGGTGTGGGTTTTTACGGCTTACTGGACGGCGGTGTGGAGGAAATCGACCTGCAATCACTTGCGTCGGTTACAACAATATTCACTGAAACAGCGGCCGGTGGGGATATCATGGACGTCGAAATCGTCAGCGAGAATATTGGTTACTGCATCATTCAGAACAGCAGCTTCTATACGGATCTGATTTTATTCGATCCGTCAACGGGCCTTAAAATACGGACTGTGTACTCACCGGGCGACTGGGTGCTGCAGGATGTGGAACGGGCGCCGACGGGAGAGATCTTTTTGTCCGACCGCACGACGGTCAACCCGGGCCTGCGCGTGTACGACGGCCTGACGGGCACAGCGCTCACGAGTTCGCCGATCGATGTCGGTTTGCCGCCGTTTGACATCGCGTTTAACACAGACGTGCAGACCGCGGCGCAGGGCGAGACACCATCGGTTGCCCGGCTGGGATTGAATTATCCCAACCCGTTCAACCCGTCGACGTCGATACCGTACAGCCTCGACGGAGAGTCTCGTGTAACGATCCAGTTGTTTGATGCGAGGGGAAAACATGTCAGAACACTGGTGGACGAAACAAAATCGGCGGGAAGTTACGAGACGCAATGGGACGGACTGGATTCTTCCTCCAACCCGTCCCCATCCGGAGTGTATTTCGCTCGCCTGACAACCGAAAACCGCCAGATCACCCGCAAAATCGTGCTGCTGAAATAAGAGAATTCATGTAGGCGTACGGTTACGCGGCGCGAGCCGGGCACGGCAGAATATTAGCCCGTCGCGGGTCCTGTCGCCGATTACCCCCACCGTGCTCGCAGGCTGCGCGCGGCGGGGCGCCCCCATCGGCGCCACCCGCGACCGGCAGCATCAAGAGGTCCAGGCCGGCGGCCATGACCTCCGAAGGTGAAGGCGGACTGTGTTCAAGGGTCAAGCTGGCCGTTTGGAGGCGAGCTATCATAAGAGGGTCGATCTGCGAGCCGATCAAGACGAGGCGACCCGTCATGGCTGGTACTGCGACGTCTGAGGGGGTCGCAGGGGAACCGTGCCAGTGCGACCCTTGACACCGGCCGCTCAAAACGAAGGACGCCGTAAAGGGTTTACCATTCATCGTCGAGGGAACTCATTACAGCGCGTCAATGACGGCACGAAGTTTTCCCTGCACTTCGGTGGCGACACCGCCCAGCGTTTCGTTCTCGACAGCCTGCATCGAAGCGATGGGATCAATGGCAGCTACTTCAATCTTGCCGCCGCCAATATCCTGGACAATGACATTACACGGAAGCATCGTGCCGATCTTGTCCTCCGCCGAGAGCGCCTTGAACGCGGACTGCGGATGACACGCGCCCAGGATCCGGTAAGACTGGAAATCGGCGTCCAGTTTTTTCTTGAAAGTCGCTTTCACGTCGATTTCAGTGAGCACACCGAAGCCCTCGACTTTGAGGGCTTCCGTAACCCGGTCGATTGCTTCGTCAAACGACGTCTCCAGCGTTTTGGCAAAATAGTATTTCATAGGCTGTTCCTCTCTTATTAGTCTTCATCACCCGACGGGCGGCCCCGCTTCTGCTTGATGCGTGAGCGGTGCCGTTTTTCTTCCAATCGCCGTTCCCGGGACTGTCTCGTTGGTTTCGTCTCGACACGCCGCTTTGGCCGTTTGGCCGCCTCCGCGACCAGATCAACCAGTCGCGCGATCGCGTCTTCGCGGTTGCGCTCCTGGGTGCGCTGCCGGCGCGCGTTGATGACGAGAATTCCACCGCGGGTCATTCTCGTGCCCGCGAGTTCGACCAGTTTCTTTTTGACGCGCTCGGGAAGGGACGGCGACGCGATAACGTCAAATCTCAACTGCACCGCCGTCGAGACTTTATTGACATTCTGACCCCCCGGACCCGATGCCCGGGAGAAAATAAACTGAAGTTCCGCTTCATCAATATTGATTGAGGACGTGACCTGAATCATAACCGGTTGAACCCGCTGGTTATTACTCCCGGGCCGGCGTTATTGATCTCCGGTTTTTTTGTAGATTTCCACGGCCGATGCCACAAAACCGATCTCGTTTGCCGTACCGTCATGATTGCATTTTATCTTGTGGCCGTCTTCCTTCAGGTGGTCGACGTCTTTCTTGCTCAGTTCCGTGATTTTTATTTTTCCCTCGGCGCGAACCTGAAGCCCGGATGCGTCTTTGGGAACAAAAAAACCGTAGTTCTGGAACGTGACACGGACGGGTGTCATTCCCTCCACGGGAACCAGCGTCATCCAGCACCCTTTTTTCTGGCAAACGGTTTCGATGGTGCCTTCGAGAACGATCTTCTTGTCCTGGTATTTTTCGGGATCTTCGGCGATGGCCTCAAGCGACACCACCGGTGAGTCCCCGATTTTTTCGCCGCGCACAATCACGCTTGCCGGATCTGCCGGAGTCGCTTTCTCCGCCGATTTTTCCTGCGGTACAGCGACCGATACCGAGGCCACCAGCGCCACGAGCAAAACGGTCAGAATTACCCTGTGCACCATGCTTTTCACCTCTGGATTATTTTGGAATAAAGTGCTACAACTCTTTAGCTCAAGACGGGTTAACAATAACATTTTCAGCTGAGGATCGCACCATGGAAATCTCTGTGAGTTTTGGTGAAGGACTGGTTGTGGACGCGTTGATCGACAATCACGTTGTCCGTACGGACCAGCGCAAGGAAGATGGCGGGGGCGGGACCGCGCCTTCGGCGTCCCAATACTTTCTGGCGTCGATCGCGACCTGCGCCGGATACTATGTGAGGGAGTTCTGCACCAAGCGGGACATCCCGACGGACGGCATTTCGGTCGTGATGAAGACGATCCGAAACGAAAAAACCCGTCTACTCGATCCAACCGTCATCGAAATCAAGTTACCCCCGGGATTCCCCGAAAAGTACGAATCCGCAGTCGTGCGCGCGGCGGACCAGTGCTGGGTCAAGAAGCAGATCAAGGCAGGAATAGAATTCGAGACCAGAACGGTCCGCTGAGGTTCCGTGGCTACCGGCGGTATGGATCTCAATAAGTGCGGTGGGTCCGGTCGTTAAGCAAAATCACTCCGGCGAATCGGCCCGACCGGCCGCCTTCGGCCGTCGGAGCTTCTTTCCTGTGCGAATAAAACAGGTCGGTTCGGCAGGACGTACAAAGGCCCGCCGTCTCGATATTTTTTTCGCGCAGGCCCGCTCTGGAGAGTTGCAGCCGGTTTGCTTCCCACAGATTGACAAACGCTCGGCCACTTCCGGATTCCACTACCCGTTTCTCCGGGTCAGGTAAAACCTCGGCAAACTGCCCCGCAACTTCGTCCCCCACCTCGAAGCAACACGGTCCGATTGAAGGTCCGATGCCGGCAATAATATC
>CAYUDF010000453.1:0-3569 GCA_964443465.1 uncultured bacterium | reverse complement strand
GGGCATAGGTGACATCCAGATCGAACTGGCCGCCCAGCAACGCGGCAAACGCGTGTTCAAACTGGCGAAGTGTCGCGAAAAAAGCGGTCATGGTCTCGGCGCGGACTTCGCGCGATGTCGACGAGCGAAAGCCACCGAGGTTGGACAAAGTCAGCTGCACTTCCTTGCCGTCTTCGTCGTGTACTTTCGGCCAGCTGATGTCGGAGAGCAGCGCGCCAAACGCCGACTCGATGTCGCTGGGGATTTCGTTCAGGTCGATCTCGGCCCACAGGTTGTCGCCGGCCAGCTGGAGCACACGCTCGGCTTCGGGGTCGAGCACGCGGGCACGGCGGCGGCGCAGGTTGTCGATGTAGTCGCTGTATTCGCCGGGGCCATTTTTGTCCTTGTAGGCGGCGGCCATCGCTGCGTCATCGAGGGCGAGAATCTCCCCACGGATGAAGCCGGTTTCGGCCATCAGGTCTTCCATCACGGAGAGCCCCCGCTGCATCCGTACCTGTAGCGCCTCGCTGGTCAGCTCGGTTGATCGTGCGAGGTTGGCGTACTGCTGCACGTGGCTGGCGCGGTCGTGCAGGTTGAAGTACAGGGCCAGGCATTTTTTAAGGGATTCGGGATCGTTCAGTGTACCCTTGTAGGCAGCCAGCCCCGGTATCTCTTTTTCCAGTTTTGCAACCTCTTCTTCCCACGCGGCATCCGAGGCGAACAAAGGAGCGAGACTCCACTTGTAAGCGTCGGGCACCTGGGCGCGGGTGGCGTTGGCGTCGGGTTCGTAGTCGGGCAGGTCACCGGCGAGCGCCGGCGCCGTGAATATAGATAACGTAAGAAGTGCTATAATAACAACAGGTGTGACTGGATTGTGCCGGGTAAACATGTGGAATCTCCTCGTTCGGGTGAGGGGTAATTGCCGGGTATTGACCCAGATATGGTATACCCAAAAATCCGGAATTTCAAACGCTTAGCTATAATAAATTCGTTAAATATCCGTAATTCCGCAGACTTATCCGACTGACATGACATGGACAGGGGTGTTTGGGGTCCCCTGCCCGTTGAACCGGTAATAGACGCGAGATATCATTGGGGAGGTCCAGGATTGTGAAAACAGCTTTCGTTACATTAATCGTTGCGGGTTTGATTTCTTTGGTTGTCCCTCCCGCGGTGGGACAGACATACGTCAACGCCGACGCGACCGGCGCCAACGCGGGCACATCGTGGCTGGACGCATATACTTCGCTCCAATCGGCGCTGCTTTCGGCGCTTCCCGGCGACGAAATCTGGGTGGCGGAGGGGACGTACATACCGTCATCCACCGGAAATCGTTACGTATCGTTTGACATCCAGGACCATGTGGCCGTTTACGGCGGTTTCAACGGCACCGAATCCCTGCTGGACCAACGCGACTGGGTGAACAATCCGACCATCCTCAGCGGAGATATAGGAACCCCGGACTCAACCGACAACTCGTATAGCGTGGTTTATTCAGACAACGCGGGACCGAACACCCGTCTCGACGGTTTTACCGTTACCGGCGGATACGCGGATTCTTCGGCGTTTAGTGCGTCGGATCGTGACCACGGTGCTGGTATGTGGCTGGTCAGCAGTGCAATGACCATCGCAAACGTCGTCGTGGAGTGCAATACGGCCTTGGATAACGGTGCCGGGATTTATCTCAAAACGGCTTCACCGACGATCACAAATGTCATTATCAGAAATAACAGAGCGGGCCGGGTGGAACCCTATAGTATGGAATACGGAGATGGTGGAGGTGTCTATGCGCGTGACTCTAACGTGAATTTTATCGACGTGACGATCTCCGGAAACTACGCTGAGCGTTTGACGGCCGATGGTATGTACATCAGGGGGGGATCGATTACCATGACCGACTGCCTGATCGACGCCAATGCCAGATCCGGCATTCGGAACGAGTCCCCATCGATATTTACACGCGTCATCTTCAGTAATCATCCCCGAATCGCTATTCAAACTGAATATTTCTGCGAATTTAACGATTGCACGTTCAGCAATAACGGCTCCGGTATGTACGCAACCAATGGTGTGTTGAATGACTGTCTGTTTGTCGGTAACAGCGGGACCGCATTCAGCACGGGAAACTCATTCCTTTACCTTACCAACGCTCCAATACTGAACAATGTGACATTTCTGAACAATAGTAGAAGCATCCGCGCCGTACGATCCAACATTGAAATCAATAACTGCCGGTTCATCGGGAACACCTCCACGGTGGTTAATTTTGATGCGGAAGGTTATCCACCGGGGGATCACCATTCGAAGATGACAAATTGCGCATTTATCGACAATCAGTCGACCGCAATTCTCATGGAAGGCGGGCTGCACGACTTCACCAATATTACCGTGGTCAATGCCGCCGCGGGAGGCAGCGGGAGCGCGATAGTCTGCTATGAGTGTGTGGGTACGGTCAGCAACTCCATCTTCTGGACCAACGCCATTGAACCGATCGTGAGCTATTATTCAAACGACCTGACGTGGGTAAACTCGCTGGTCGAAGGTTCCGGAGGCAGTGCCGGGTGGGATACGGCCATCGGGATCGACGGCGGCAACAACATCGATGCCTATCCCTGGCTGATTAGAGATCCAAACGGCGCCGTGCGTCCGGGTGTCTGGTCTCCCTGCGTGAATGCGGGAGACAATACTGTTCCCGATTTGCCCGCGGCTGATATCGACGGTGATCCCCGGATCCAGGACGGAATTGTCGACATGGGAGCGTGGGAGTCTGTCTGCTTCGATCCCGGTACGATCGTGTATGTGGACGCCGACGCCACCGGAACGGGGGAAGGCGATTCATGGGAAAACGCAGCGACCGAACTGAGGATTGTGAGTGGAAGCGCGTGTGGATCGGTGGAGGAAGTGTGGGTGGCCGAGGGAACATACATACCGACCGTCAACAACGACCGATCGTCGGCATTCCAACTCATTAGTGGTGTAGCCGTGTACGGTGGATTCGCAGGCGATGAAACAAACCGATCTGAACGTAATCCCGGTGCTCACCCGACGGTACTGAGCGGTGAAATCGGTGGTGCGAGTACAACCGACAACTGCTACCACGTCGTCAAAGGCACCGGAACCGACTCGACTTCGGTTCTGGACGGCTTTGTTATCGAATACGGATTGGCCAACGGTACGTATCCCGACAATCTCGGTGGCGGCATGATCAACTTTCCCGGGAGTCCCACGCTGCACGGTGTGACTTTCCTGGGCAATTCCGCGATGAATGGTGGGGGTGGACTGTATAACCACATCGGAAGCGTACCGTCGTTGTCAAATGTTGTTTTCGCAGAAAACTCCAGTGTCGTGTCTGCTGGCGGCGGAATGTATAGCGTGCTCGCCGATGTGACCCTGCTCAATACAACGTTTGCAAACAACACCGCCTATGGTGCGGGTGGCGCGATCGCCTGTAACGGCGGTAACACGACTATTACTAACACAATTGTGTGGAGCAATGTGCCCCCTTCCAGCCAGGTATTCAATCTAAACGGGTCTCCGCTGGTACGTCACTCGCTTATCGAGGATTCAGGTGGTAGCGGTTTTGGCTGGGA
>CAYUDF010000452.1:0-3586 GCA_964443465.1 uncultured bacterium | reverse complement strand
GCTGCCGAGGAACCGGCCTTCCTTGAACGGGTACAGGCTGTGCGCCCGGCCGCGCTCCGAACTGATCCACCGGTACATCGTCGGCATTGTGAAGCCCGAGATTCCCATCGCTTCCATTGCCAGATTTTCGGGAAAGATGCTCGCTCTTTCCGCTTCTGACAACGCGTCGAAGATCTCCGCGCTTGCGACATAAAAAACGTTCAGGTCGATGCCCTCTTTTTCCAGAAGCGGCAACGTCTCTTCGGCAAAAGCAAATCCGACTTCGCTTCCCTGCAGAACCAGGGTGCCGTCGCCCTTTCCATTTGCCTTTTTAAGCTGGTAGACACCCGTTTTCGCATCCGAAGCCGGCGCCAGTCCCAGTGCCTTGCGGTCGGGGATTATTTCGCCCGGTCGGGTGACAAACGGTGCGATAACGCTTGGCCGGATGGCCAGCGCGGTTGTGACCAGCGGCCACACTTCCGCCGGATCCCACGGCGTCAGTGTAATCGAGGAACCGCGCGGAAAGTTTTCCTGGAACAGCTGCAGCGGTTGCGGATCGGCGTGGGTCGGTCCATCTTCGCCGGTCTTGACGCCGGCGTGTGCGCAGATCAGGAAAAATGGGCGGTTCGGCCCCGGCTCGACTTCCTGACGGGCCTGGTTGCCGATGGCGTGCAGGCGCGAGGAGATATGACCCAGCGCGGCAATAAACGCGCCGTAAGAGGAACCCGCGCCGACGTGCCGGCCGAAGCCGGCGACACCGGAGAGGACGCCTGAAATTGCGTCTTCACAAATACCGCCTACCGACAGTATTCGCGATTCCGGGTTGGTAGCCGCGTTGTAGAATCCCGCGGGGAACCCGTCGGCCGATTTGCTGACGCTGGTTGACCCGAGAAGGTCGGCAGAGGCGGCCAGAATCGCTCCACCACTTTCCTTGTTGTAATAACTGAGAACCTTGCCCAGCTCGCCGCGAAGTGTTGTCTTCTGTCCCGCTTCCAGTTTGAGATCGTCGGGCACGTTGTCCACGCCTTTGGCGGCAGCGGTGAAGATTTTTTCCACATCGGGCGCCGCGGCACGCGGCTTACGCGCGCGCTTGTTCAAGCGTTCGCGCGAAGCGACCAGACGGCCGGACAGATCGGCGATCATGTCCCCGCTTTTTTCCAGGGCGGTGCGCACGACTTCGAGGCTCTTCCAGTAGCACTTCTCGATCTGTTCGGCGTTGGCGCCGCTTGCACATTTTTCACAGTCTTCGTCGTTGCACGGAATATCCATTCCGGCCATCTCGGCCAGCGGACCGGCGACCTTGTAGAAATCTTCCGAACACAGTTTGTGACCGGCGCCGTGTGACGCTTTACCTTCGATTCCGTACTGCCAGCCCTTTGTCGTCTTGTAGACGACGGCCGTCGGCTGGTTGTTGCCCATTTCGAGCGCCTTGCGCTGCGCGGCCACAACCTGCTGGATATCGGTTCCGTCGGGAACCCAGATGACGTTCCAGTCGTGGAGGTAGGAAAATTCAAGTGGTGTCCACTGCACGTAGTCGCCCGGTTCCTTGCCGTCGCGGCAGACTGCGTTGGAGTCGATGGACGCCTGGTTCCAGTCGATGTGCATAATCACGTTCGACAAACCCGAAGTGCCCGCCGAAGCCATCGCTTCACTGACGCGCCCGGGCGTCATTCCGCCTTCGCCCTCCACCATGTGGAGCATCGGCGCGTCGTCACCGAAATAATCTTTTGCGCCAAACGCCAGCCCCATCGAACTGGTAACGCCCACACCGGATGCGCCCGTTGACAGTTTTACAAATGGTGTCGTGGGTGTCGGATGACCGTCCAGAGCCTTCGCCTTGTATTTCTTGAACAACGGAGTGTCCGCGATCGGGTTACGGCGAAATCCCAGCAGGTCTTCCAGCCGCAACTGGTGGTTCGTCTTCTGGGGAAGCAGGTCCGGCGCGCCGATCCTCGCTATTTCGTTACGAAGGGCCCACAGTCCGTACAACCCCATTGCCTTGTGACCGGCGGCGTATGAAATCATGTCGGCGTCGTCGCGATTCGGATCAGAATGATCGTACTCAAGGGAGTCGAACATGATGCTGGCGACAAACCGGCCGGAAGAAATTGATCCGCCCGGGTGACCCGACAGAGGAACGTAGTTGTACATCAGTGCGCACAATGAGCGATAAATCTGGTCGAATCTTGTAAAGCTCTCCTCCTGCTTGTCGGTGAGCGGATTCCCTGCGGTTTTCAACTCTTCGGTGATGTCGATATAGACGCCCCTTCGGGGTCCAAACGTCAAGTTCATCGGAACGCTCCTTTTACTCGAAATAAACTCCGGCATATGCTGCCTGTATTACGGTTATTACATCACAGTGTTTTGCCAGGAGGGTTCATAAGAGGGGTCGATCCCGGACACACGACTGGTAATTGCTGTGATTATGACGATTTTTGGATTATCCAACGAAAACGGCCCGATTGCAACAACAACAGGCGGCTACAAACCCCGCAAAATTACGGCCCCGGGAGCGCGTCTGCGCCTCCGGGGCCGTAGCCGGGCCGGTCCCTGTGGACCGGTTTATTGTGATTTCGTCGGGCCTACTGGATCAGTTTCTGGCTCTGTGCCAGGTCCAGCAGGAACGCGTACTGAAACGCCGTCTGGTGGTAGCGTTTGTACCGGCCGGATGCGCCGCCGTGACCGGCTTCCATGTTGGTTTTAAGCAGCAACCGGTTGTCACTCTTGTTAAACACCCGCATCTTGGCCACCCACTTGGCCGGTTCAAAATACTGGACCTGCGAATCGTGCAGGCCAGTCGTGACCAGGATGTGCGGATACTCCACCGCCACGACGTTGTCGTACGGAGAGTACGACAGCATGTAGTCGTAGTACTTTTTCACGTTCGGGTTGCCCCATTCGTCATACTCGCTGGTCGTCAGCGGGATGGTGTCGTCCAGCATCGTCGTGATCACGTCCACAAACGGCACCCTCGCGATGACGCCCTTGAACAGGTCGGGGCGCATGTTGAGTATCGCGCCCATGAGGAGCCCGCCCGCGCTGCCGCCGGCGGCAAACAGTTTGTCCTTGTTCGTGTATCCCTCAGCGACCATGAATTCGGCACAATCGATGAAGTCGGTGAACGTGTTTTTCTTTTTGAGGAGCTTGCCGTCTTCGTACCACCAGCGCCCCATCTCTTCGCCACCCCGCACGTGGGCGATCGCGTACACAAAACCGCGATCCAGAAGACTGAGGCGCGACGCGCTGAAGGTGGCGTCCATACTCGAGCCGTACGAACCGTACGCGTACAGCAGCAGCGGGTTGTTTGCCGATTTTCCGACGTTCTTTCGGTACACGATCGACACCGGCACCTTTACGCCGTCTCGGGCTTTGGCGAACAGCCGCTCGGTGGTGTAGTCAGCGGAGTTGAATCCACCCAGGATTTCCTCCTGCTTCAACAGCGTCTTGTCGCGCGTGACCATGTCGTAGTCAAACGTCGACCTCGGTGTGGTCATCGACGTATAACTGTAACGGACGAGGCTTGTCTCGAAGCTCCGGTTGGTACTGACGTAAGCATCGTACGCAGGCTCCCCGAAATCGAGGTAGTGCCCTTCCTTGCCGGACCACG
>CAYUDF010000451.1:0-3606 GCA_964443465.1 uncultured bacterium | reverse complement strand
ACGACCAGCTGCTGTTCCGCCTCCACGATCGAGTATGCGTACTGGCCGTCGGAGTCGAACGTGACGTCGACCGGGTTGACCCGCTGCGGAATCCGGGTTGTGATCATGCGATACGTCGGCGATCCCTCACGCAGGTCGATCACGTCGAAGGCGTCGAGCTGGTAGTTGGATGCGTACAGGAAAGAGCCCGTAGCCGTAATCGCGCAGCTCTGCAGGGATCCGCCCGTGGGGATATCCTGCACCCTGGCAAAGTTTTCCAGCGACACAATAGTTACGTAACCGTTGCCGTCGGTGACGTAGGCGCGCTGGCCCGTCGGATCGATCGCGACGTCCTGCGGATCCGACTGCACCGCAACCTCGGCGACGAGCGTATCGGGGCCCAGGTCAAAGACGAGCAGCTGGCCCGCGCCGCTGAGCGCCAGCAGATAGTCACCCGCCGGGTCGGTCGCCATGGCGCCGGTGAGACCGGGATCCGGTGATACCAGGTTGCCGATCTGTTTGTCAAACGTGTAGCTGTCTTTCTGAACGTCCCACACCCGGATCTCACCGTCTGCCGTGGGGATCATCGCCCGCCGGCCACCGCGGTCGACCATGATGCCGCGCGGTTCGGCGTACAGCGGTTGTTCGCTCAACGGCCCGGTCAGACCGGCGTCGGGCCCGGCGTTGAACCGGTAGATCTTCTGGCTCAACGCGCTCACTGCGTAAACGTATTGTCCGTCGGGTGTCAGGACGAGATCGTCGAGGCCTTCCGGCATACTGAAGGGGATGGCGGTCAGATATTCGGTGGATCCGTCATCGATATTAACAACTGTCAGCCCGGCGTCGGTTGCGACATATGCGTAGTCGCCGGCCGGTGACACCTCGACGGTGCGCGGTATACCGGGTTGGGTCACCGTCGCCGTCTCGGCGCCTCTCGCCACTTCTTCGGGAGCGAGCACCACAAATTGGACCGGGGCGCTGGACTCCTGCGTGACCTCGTTGGTCACGTATAGCGACAGAACACCCACTACCGCGTCGGTTGGCACCTCGAATATCAGCTGCGTCGGTGACGCGCGTACCACATCCAATGGGCTCGCTCCGAACCACACCGTGTTGTCGGCGAGTTCGGACTCGAAACCAAATCCGTTGATGGCGATCACCGAACCCGACACACCCTTGCTGGGCGCGAGGTTGTTGATCATCAGTGGAGGCCGGGCCTGCGTCGTAAAGTTTAACGTATATGTCGTGCCCATCGTGTTGCCGTACAAATCAGCCACGTCGGCGCCCAGTTCGAGTGTGTATTCGGTGGTGAAATCGAAGCTGGCCGCGGTGATGTAAGCAAGCGTTTTGTCGTCGTTGACCAGCGCCGCGTTTCCCACCACGAACTCGCCGGTCGCGTCATCCTCCAGGTTGAAATTGCCCTGAAGGCTGCTGCCGTCGATCGGTTCAGAAAAGTTGATCAGCAGTGCGGCGTCGACCGGTACGTTGTCGATTTCCGGCGCCGACGGAAACGCGTTGACAATCGACGGACCCGTCTGGTCGATGTTGGTAATGACGTGAACCATTGCTACCGTACCCGCAGATACGGCGACCGGATCACGCGCGAGGCCATCGTCGTCATTCGACTCGGCCGCGTCCCACCACTCGGGCACAAAAACGGTCTCGGCGTGGTCATATATCAATTTGTTGATGTTTTCGGGCCCGATATATCCGATGGGTGACGTGCTGTTGAGGGGATAGATCGAGACGTAGTAGTTGCCGTTTGCCAACCCGACAAAATCAAAAGCGCCGGTTTCCGGCATCGTATAGTCGCAGCCAACCGTCTCATCGGTGGCCGCGTCAACGACAAATACAACCGCTCCGGCCACCGGGTCACCCGTCAGTCCGTGGGTTACCGTGCCGCTGATGCGTCCCGTCGCCGCTACCACGGCGGGGTCCGGATACGACTTCAGCATCATCAGTTTGTCTTCGGTCTCCAGACTGGCGGCTTCCGCCCCCGGCGGCAGGACGTAAAACATTGTCGACATTTCCACCGCCGAATGTGACACACCCAGCATGTGTCCGGCTTCGTGACAGGCAATACTCTGGATGTCGGTGCCGACTCCGGCCGGATCGGTTTTAAACTGTTCCTCCGGATTGAAGATCATGTCGGCGTCGACGATTTGCCCCGGCCGAATGGGGTCGCCACCCGACCAGTCGGGATACGTATAGGACGTCGAAATTCCGACGGCCAGCACGCCTTCGGGAAATGTGAAATCCGGGTCGGAAAACGTGACGGTGTTGATCATGTCCATGGCCTGTGCGTCGGCCTGGGGAGTCAGACCCCCGTATTCCACCGTCACCTCGGCGCCGGGGATCGTTGTCCACGCATCGAACCCGGCCTGTATCGCGGCAATATCGCTGCCGTCGGCAATGCCGGGCGCGCCTTCCGAGTGTATGAAGTATACGACCGGCATATCAATATCGGCCCAGTATTCGAGGTGCCGGGCGCTGACCACATCGTCGATACAGCCGTCGCCGTCGCGGTCGAAGTAGGCGGCGTTTTCGGTGGGACAGAGGTCCACATCGTCGGGCACGCCGTCGCCGTCCACATCTTCGACAGTTGCGCCGCACGAGCGGGGGTAAGTACCCTCAAGAGGGGGATCGGACGAACCGGCCACAAGGATTTCGACGTTGTCAAATATGGGCGACGTTGTTGTATACGTTCGAGGTGACTGCCAGTTTGGCGCCATGTCACGCCCAATCAGGCGGACCTTCATCGATGTTGTTCCAGCCGGTATAAACTCCGTAATAGCCGAGTCAAACCGGTACCATCCTCGCCTGCCCCCGATTACCCAACCGGTACTCTGGAACTCGGCATTTGCCGGAGCCGCAATCTGGAAGGCATAATAAATCCCGTTTTCACTGAGTAAGTCCGTAAATACGTCGAATTCGAGAAAGATATTGGTCGCGTCGATCGGAAGGTCGATCGACGGCGATTCGACGGCGATTCGAAGTGGTCGCACGAGAATCGAATCCTCCGGCGGGGTGGTCGGAAATTCGAGTGTCTCCGGATCGTACGCCCCCCACGCGAAACATGTGATGGCGGGTTCTCCGGTGTTGTATTCATCGCACGGAAAACCACCCGAACAGACCGGGTCTTCTATATATCGAAAAGGGCCGCCTCCGACGGCGGGAGCCACAGACGCAACCCAGTCGTCGTCGCCCGTGTCGAATTCGCCCACATTCAGGCCCCCGATCTGGACGTTGTCCAGACGAAAAGCTCCACCGTTGGAGTTAAACAGGCCATCCGCATCACTCCACCCGCCGTCCGACGTAAAGCGGAACCGGATATGAACGTATTGTCCCGCCCACTCCGTGATGTCTGTATTTTCTGTAACGAATGTGCCGCCGGTTGACCCGTCGTACGCCGCCAACTCGGTAAAGTTGGTACCGCCGTCGTCAGATATTTCCACCCTGACAAAGTCGTACGTTGGCTCGGTATCGTACTGAACGGTGTACGTGAGTGTGAGTGGGCCGCTGGAAGGCAGCGGAACTCTTTTTGTCAACCGCTGGTCCCACATATTTCCGTACCCGGGCGACGTTACCCAGTACGGGTTTTCGGCGGCGCACCACCACACACCCCGG
>CAYUDF010000450.1:0-3616 GCA_964443465.1 uncultured bacterium | reverse complement strand
CCCGCCGGTCCGCGTGTTTGGCGTATTCGTCGGGCTGGGTATCCTGATCGCCTTCTTTCTGACAATCACGTTTATTCCCGCCTACATCGTAAAGCTGAGCGACAAGCGCATCAGAAAACTGAGTAAAAAAGAAGGCGCGCACGACGACCATTTCCTTGCAAGACTGCTGCGGGGTGTGGGGCCCAGGACGCTGTCCGGTTCGAAACTGATCGTGGCCGTGACACTTGTGATTCTCGTGATTTCAGGGGTTGGAATCAGCCGCATCCAGATCAACGACAACCCGGTTCGCTGGTTCCGCCCCGATCACAACATCCGGGTAGCCGACCGCGTGCTGAACAAGCACTTCGGGGGCACCTACAACGCATTTCTGGTTGCACAGAAGGCCGACGTGAAAGCCGCCGGTGAGACGTTGAACGCAGCCGTTATTCCGGTACTGAACGAATTAAAAACCGCCGAGGGCATAGATTTGACGGCACGCTGGACGAAACTGGCGGCGACCGGCGCTGACCTGCCGTTTACCGGGTACCTGGATGGAATCATCGATGAAGTCATGGTGCAAATCGACGACGCCGAGAGCGACGATGAAGCATACGTGTGGGAAGATGTGCTGATGGTTGTGGAGGAACTCCAGACCAGTTATAAATATTTTCAGAGTCCCGAAGCGCTCCACTATATAGAACAACTCCAGGTCGCACTTCTGGAGTCAGACCTGGTGGGCAAAACGACATCTCTCGCCGACATCGTCAAGACTGTCCACCGCGAACTGCGTGAGGGCGACGGCCGGTATTACAGCATTCCCGGTACCAGCAACGCCGTCGCCCAAACGCTGCTCTCTTACCAGTCGTCACACCGGCCACAGGATTTGTGGCACTTCATGACGCCCGACTATCGGGAGACGATGATCTGGCTGCAGCTGAAGAGTGGCGACAACAAGGACATGGCGTCGGTGACCGAGCACCTGGAAAAATACGTCGCCGCAAATCCACCGCCCGAGGGTGTAACCCTCAACTGGGCCGGCCTGACCTACCTGAATGTCGTCTGGCAGGACGAAATGGTCAGCGGCATGGTCAACGCACTTCTCGGCAGTTTCGTAATTGTGTTTATCATGATGCTTATTCTATTCCGTTCGATCTGGTACGCGCTGCTGTCGATGCTGCCGCTGTCCGTTACCATCGGGCTCATCTACGGTGTTATCGGGTTGGTGGGCAAGGACTACGACATGCCGGTAGCGGTGCTCAGCTCGCTCACGCTGGGACTGTCGGTGGATTTTGCCATCCATTTTCTCCAGAGGTCGCGCGAGTTGATTGCCGAGACAAAAGACTGGCGCGAGACGATCCGCCAGATGTTCAACGAACCGGCGAGGGCGATATCGCGCAACGCCATTGTGATCGCCATCGGTTTTCTGCCGTTGCTGGCTTCGCCCCTGATGCCGTACAACACGGTAGGAATGTTCCTGGCGGCGATCATGGTGGTCTCCTGTGGCGTGACCCTGCTTCTGCTGCCGGCGGTGATGAATTTTATGACAAAACAACTGTTCAAGGGCAATACACCGGAAACCGCCGGGAGTGGCGCAGCCGGTAAAGTCAAAACAAACGGAGGTGGATCCATGAAAACAGTCGCTTTAACAGTAGTAACCGGTCTTCTGGTGGCGGGCCTTCTGGGATCGCCGGTTTTTGCCGAAGATCAAACCGACGTCAACAAAATCATCGGGCTGTCCAATAACGCCGCGTACTACGCCGGTGACGACGGCCGCTCTTATGTGCGCATGACGATTGTGGATAACAAGGGGCGTGAGCGCGTTCGCCAGTTCTCCATCCTGCGAAAGGACCGCGAGGATGGCGGCGACCAGAGCTACGCCGTTTTGTTTGTCCGTCCCGCGGATGTTCGTAACACGGTCTTCCTTGTCGATAAACACGTCGGTGGTGACGACAATCGGTGGATGTACCTTCCAGGGCTCGACCTGGTCAAAAGAATCGCCGCCGGAGATAAACGAACCAGTTTTGTGGGCTCACATTTCTTTTACGAAGACATCTCGGGCAGGGAACTCGATGAGGACACGCACGAGCTGGTCGAAACAACCGACGAGTATTACGTGATTAAATCAACGCCCAAGGATCCCGGCTCGGTGGAATTCAAGTCGTGGACGGCGTGGATCGACAAGAAAACCTTTATTCCCGCCAAGATGGAGTACCTGGACGAGACCGGTGCGGTGTACCGGACCATCGAAGCGCTGGATGTTCAGGACGTGGCGGGAGTTCCAACGGTACTCAAGATGAAAGTGTCTGACCTGCGCACAGGAGGACACACGATCAGTGAATTTGGCAAGGTCCAGTATAACATCGGCATTCCCGACGATGTGTTCACCGAACGCACTTTGCGCAACCCTCCGCGTGAATGGTTCAAGGGGAAATAGCGATGAATAGCCGTACGATTTACAGGATGTTGTTTCTACTGGTTCTGGTCGGATTGGGTCTCGGCGCGGTGTCTGGGACCGCGTCTGCCCAGGACGACTGGGACGACTGGGATGAAGAAGAGACGCTGCCGGTGGAGATTCACGGGTTTGTCGAGGGGGCGGTTGGTGGCCGTGTGGTCGACGACGCAACATCAGCGGACGACGTGTTGATGAACGAGGCCCGGTTTCGTCTCGACCTGGCGCATTACGGTGATCGCGCCGACATGCTGTTCAAGGGAGATTTTATCGCCGACGGCGTGACAGACAAAACCCTGATGGATATCCGGCAGGCTTTACTGGTCGCGCGCGCCGCTTCATGGCTGGATGTCCGCGTCGGCCGCCAGGTTCTTACCTGGGGTACGGGTGACCTGCTGTTTCTCAACGATCTTTTTCCGAAGGACTGGCAGTCGTTTTTTATCGGACGTGACGACGAATATCTCAAGGCGCCTTCAAATTCGTTCAAGCTCACGTTTTATTCCGGCGTGAATTTCGATTTCGTATGGACGCCGACCTTTGAGCCCGACCGGTATATAACGGGCGAACGGTTGTCTTACTTTAATCCGTTCACGGGCAGTATCGGGAGTGAACATTCGCTGGGCGCGGCGATCGATGCACCGCTTCCCGACAAGACCTGGGAAAACGGGGAATTTTCCGGGCGCTTGTTTAAAAACGTCAAGGGTTGGGAGCTGGCCGCGTACGGATACGGTGGATTCTGGAAACGGCCGCTGGGTGCCGACACAACGGAAGCCGGTGTGCCGTATCCTGTGTTCAACGGGCTGGCGGTTTACGGCGGCAGCGTACGCGGCAATTTTCTCGGCGGAATCGCAAATGTCGAAGGCTCTTACTATGATTCGTTCGACGACCGCGACGGAACCGATCCGTTTGCCCCCAACTCACAAGTCCGCGGCCTGGCCGGGTACGAGCGCGAGCTTCGCGCCAACCTCACTATGGGTTTGCAATACTATGCCGAGCACACGCTCGAATACGACTCTCTGATGGTCTTTTCCCCGATACCGCAGTGGGAACAGGCGGAGACCCGGCAACTACTGACGGCAAGGTTTACACAGAGGCTCAAACAGGACACATGGTTTGTATCGCTGTTTACTTATTGGTCGCCCAACGAAGAGGACGGTTACGTCCGACCGGTGATCACACACAAGTGGT
>CAYUDF010000449.1:0-3617 GCA_964443465.1 uncultured bacterium | reverse complement strand
CTGGTCGCTCCGCGCGTTCCAGTATTCACCGTGAACAAACACCGACCCGGTATCAAATATATCGGTTTTGGCGATACCCGTTTCACCGGTCAAACCGCGCGTTCCGGTGTGGACTTTACTGCGCTGCGCGCGCAGACCGAGACCGACGGCAAACATGAAAAAAGCCGCTGTGAATATTACGGAAGGGATGATCACTTTCAGCGATATTTTCATGAATGGAAGCGGGGAATCGATCAACATTACAGATCCGATAAACATGGATACTGCGCCTCCCGCGGTCAGTAATCCCGCGGAAGCAACCTGTGTCTCCAGCAGGAACAGTACAATGGACAGAGCGATCAGAGCGAGGCCGACGTAATTGATAGGTAGCAACTGGAGAGCAAAGGCAGCCAGAAGAATGGAAATAGCTCCGATGACACCCGGGAAGATCGCACCCGGATTCTGCAGCTCGAAAAAAATACCAAACACGCCAAGCAGCATGAGCAGATAGGCGATGTTGGGGTCCGAAATCCTGGCGAGGAATTTTTCCCTCCGTGACGGCAGCAGGTGCTCGACTTCGGCGCCGGTCGTGTTTATGGTCGTCGGCTCTCCGTTCACTTCGACCTCCATCCCGTTAACTTTTTCGATCAGTTCTTCCAGGTCTCCTGACACAAAATCAACGACGTTTTCATCGACGGCCTCGTTCGCCGTCGACGAAATGCTCTCGCGTACCACTTTCTCGGCCCATTCGACATTGCGGCCCCGCTGGGTCGCGAGACTCCTGGCGTAAGCCGCGGCGTCATTGGTGACCTTTTTATCCATCGTCTCGTCTTTTTCGCCGCCGCTTCCGATGGACACGGGGTGCGCGGCTCCAATATTGGTTCCCGGCGCCATGACGGCCACGTGAGCGGCCAGGGCGATGAGCGCGCCGGCGCTGGCCGCACGGGCACCGCTGGGCGCCACGTATACGACGATCGGCACGTCGCTGGCCAGGATATCCTGGATGATGTCGCGCATCGACACCGATAAGCCGCCCGGTGTATCGATCTGCAGAACCGCGCAGGCGGCGTTCCTTTCATTGGCTGTTTCTATGACGCGGTGGATATAATCGCGTGTGGCGGGGCCGATGGCGCCATCGATGGTTCCGGTGATCACCAGTGGGTCCGTGGAGCCGGCCGTCGGTTCATCCTGACCGGATCCGGCGGCGTATAGCACAGTTGACACAAGGCAACAGGCAAACAGCGCAACGAAAACCGGAAAAATGCCGAGACGTTTCGATCTCGAAGAAACAGACATATCATACGCCTCCCGGAGGGTAGCCGGTATAGATTCCATTTAAGCGTTATGTTAACGGATAAGGGGAGCCGGTTAAAGCCCGAAATGAGCGGGCGGCCCGTCAAACGGGGGCCCATAAAAACAATTGATGCGCGGGGCCAGATTTATTATCATTTGTGAGAAGGACAAGAAACTTCCAGGTATTGGCACGATCCCGGAAAGGAGAGATATCTCTTCGAACAGGTCCTGCTGCTGAATGCTTCCTACGAGCCGCTGAATGTCATCAACTGGCAGCGAGCGATTAAACTCGTTTTCCTCAACAAGGTAGAAGTTGTCGAGGAATCCAGTCGTGTCGTGCGTTCGATCACTATTTCGATGAAAGTCCCGTCAGTCGTCAGGCTGATGGGATTTGTGCATTTCAGGCGTAAAGACGCGAAATACTCGCGCAAAAATATCTACGCCAGAGACAAGTACCAATGCCAGTACTGCGGCAAGCTTTATCACCAGGACGAACTTACGTGTGACCACGTCATCCCCCGGTCCCGTGGCGGCAGGGCGGAGTGGAACAACATTGTCACATGCTGTGTTCAATGTAACCGCAAGAAGGGCGGTCAGACGCCCGAAGAGGCTGGACTTCACCTGATAAAGAGGCCGACACGCCCCTCCTGGTACTGGGGTTTTCAGGTTCGTTTCGCCAACAAACGCCCGCCCCGTGAATGGTGGATATATCTGCATATTTATCTGGACAAAAGAATCGAGGAACGGGTAATAGGTTGAGTTGAATCCTTTTTTGTCCCCCTGCGAGATTAATCTTCTATGACAAACAGCGTGTTTATAAGAACGGCCATGGCCGTCGTATTTCTGGGTTTTGCCGGTCTGATGATGGCGGGTGTCGTGACGGGCACTGACGTGGACGATTTTACGCGGCAGGAGTGGGGCAACCGGACGGCGATCCGGAAGGGTTTTATAGCCGACAAGCAGGCCAAAGCGGACGTGAACCAGTCGAACTACGACGTCGAACACTACAATCTATTCTTGTCGGTCTCACCGGAAGACGAGGAGATTTCGGGTATCCTGACGGCCCGTGTGAAAACAACCGCGCCGGCCGATACTTTCATTTTTGATCTTGTGGATACCCTGGTGGTATCGAGTGTGACGGTCGACGGGTCGGTGGCGCAGTTTGACCATTCGGGAGACCTTTTAATCATTGTTCCGGATTCCCGGATTGCGCAGGGGATGACTGCCGATCTGATTATCAGTTATTCCGGACACCCGACCACGGCCAACGCCTACCTCAGGCTGCCGGCCTTTTCTTTTGACACACACGGAAACGACGAACAGCTGATTTTCAGTTTCAGTTCTCCTGTGTATGCGCGTGCGTGGTGGCCCTGCAAGGACGTGATCGATGACAAGGCTACCGCCCGCCTTGTTGTGACCGTACCCGACACGCTGATTGTGGCTTCAAACGGTGTGCTCGAGAGTGAAACGGACAACGGAAACGGCACAAGGACGTTCACCTGGTACGAGTCTTTTCCGATAGCTACGTACCTCGTTTCCGTCGCGATTTCCAACTATGAGATCTTCAGCGATTTCTACCGTTACGCGCCAACCGATTCGATGGAATTGGTTTATTTTGTCTATCCCGAGGATCTGGCCGACGCGAAGATTTCCTTCGCCAACACTGTGTCCATGACGGAGTACTTCTCGAACACGTTCGGGCAGTACCCGTTTCTGTCCGAGAAATACGGCATGGCCGAGATCAACTTCGGCGGCGCCATGGAGCACCAGACGTGTACCAGCTATGGCAGTTTTCTCGTCCGTCCCAATAACAGCCGCGACTGGGTGGTCGCGCACGAACTGGCCCACCAGTGGTGGGGCAACCTCATCACGCCAACCGACTGGCGCGACATCTGGCTCAACGAGGGATTTGCCACGTATTGTGAAGCGTTGTGGATCGAACACGTCGACGGCGAACAGGCATATTTCGACCGCATGCAGTTGAGGCGATGGGACTGGCCGTTCCAGGGGACTGTTTACGATCCGGACCAACTGTACGGGACCACCGTTTACTGGAAAGGGTCGTGGGTGCTCCACATGTTGCGCCGGGTAATGGGTGACTCCAATTTTTTCCAGGTATTGAGGTCCTACGCGGCCGATCCCAGATTTGCCTATAAAAGCGCCAACTCGGTCCAGTTCCAGGAAGTGTGCGAGAGTCTCTACGGAGCCTCGCTCGACTGGTTTTTTGACCAGTGGCTGCTTGAGGAGGGGGAGCCGCGCTATCACTGGTACGCTGGTGTAACTGGCGACCAGGGTGGATCAAAAATCTACCTGACGATCGAACAGGTTCAGCCGGGGGGCATATA
>CAYUDF010000448.1:0-3628 GCA_964443465.1 uncultured bacterium | reverse complement strand
CCAAACTGTTGCGGGTCCTGGAGCAGAAGCAGGTCACGCGGCTGGGAGGGGAACGGCTGATCGATGTGGACGCCCGCGTGGTCGCCGCCACCAACCGCGAACTTGAATCGGAAGTGGAAGCGGGCCGGTTTCGCCAGGACCTCTACTACCGGATAAATGTTCATATCCTGCGGGTACCCTCGCTGCGCGAAAGGTTGTCCGACCTGCCGGACTTGATCTCCCATTTTCTTTCTGAAATCTGTGCACGGTTTGGTGTCACAGAGAAAAAGCTGAAATCCGACGCGATGGAAACGATGATGAAATACCCGTGGAGGCGTAACAACGTCCGTGAGCTTAGAAATATAGTGGAACGGATGGTGATATCGACTGACGCCGATACACTGGGAGTCGAACAGGTCCCGGCGGAAGTGAGGGCCGGCCAAGATTCCGGCGCCGGCCCGACAGCCGGCCCAGGAACGGGCACCTTTCAGGAGCTGAAATCAGAAGCCGAGCGTCAGATCGTTGTCGCCGCCCTCGAAAAAAACAACTGGAACATCACACAAACCGCCCGACAACTCGGTCTCGCAGACCACGCCAGCTTGTTGAAGATCATGCGCCGTCACAATCTTAAACGCAGTTAAACCGCCGCGACGGTGCCTAGTCACCATAAACCTGTTGTGCACGGATTAATTCCCGGATTCGAGTGAGAGTCTCGCCGCCGGTGTCCTGCCCGGTCAGGCCAAACGACCGGCGGGCAGCGGACGAAAACGCGAGTGTCAAACGGTCGGGCCGGTTGCTGCCGTGCATCAGTTCGACATATTCCATCATCCTGCGTTCGATCACTATCTTCTTGGCGCGGGCTGCGTCTTTCATCCCCAGTTCTTCATTGAGTACCGCTGCGTTTGCGAGGTGGACGGGAGACGCCGGGTCGAGTCGCGCCGCCGATTCGGACATTACCAGAGGAATGAGACGAAAGCCGTTCTGATGGAGCCCCTCCGAGCTCGCTGACAACGATTCCGCAAACGGTACGGGCCGTACCGTTGAAACAAAAGCGATCACGGTAACAAGGAGCGCCACACTGACGACGTCCGCGCGAAGCAGCGATCCCGGTGTTGTACAGAATCGTCGGGCGCCGTCGAGGGCTTGAACGATCCAGATCAGCAAGGTAACAAGGGCCAACACGGCGGTAACCACAAACACTATTTCGAGGGCGAGGCCCGATGGTCCGGCGGGCACGGACCACTGGCTTTGATTCCACAACAATGACCAGTTTGATAGAATCACCAGCGCGGCCACCATCGGTCCGACTGTCCACAGTACGGCTGCGGCGCGCCGGGTTTTACCCTGTAACAACAGTCCGAGGCCCGGAAAAACCAGGCTGACGGCGCCAACTGCCAGCGGATTCCGCATTTTCCGGGGCGAGATCGAAGCCAGCGGTGGGTGGTCACGGCCGCTTACCGCTACCGCGCGGGCCCACGCCGTAGCCGCCGCCAGAAAAACGAAGGTAACCAGGGCGATCCAGATGAATACGCCGTTGTCGGTCGTTCCGATCATCGCGTTAAACGAGGCCCGTCCGAGCAACAGGTAGGCCCCGGCAACCACGGATACGGCGCCCAGGATGGCCCAGTAGATCCTTCGCTGCCCTGCCGGTTTGATCATTAACGCGATCGGCCCGAGCACATATGCCATTAACACCCGTATCCAGCGCTCACGCGGTGTTGGCGGCTGTCCCTGCCCGCCGTTCGGGGATACGACGCGGTTCCGCCCGGGATCCGGCTTGTCTTTCTTCGGCGCCGGGGAAAAATCGATCGATTCTGTAGGATCCGGTGTTTTTGTGGAGCGTTTTCGGTTGTTCTGTTCGGACGGGCGGATGACGTATACTTTCTGGGACATTAAACCCCTCCTTTAAGCCACCGTGAACCGCTACTGACGACGCGGAGCACACGCGGGAAACGATGCGTAGTGCCGGGAAATCCGAATTGAAGGAGGACGTGCAATTCGTGTACCGTGGCGGTTTGGGGCCTTTTAGAACGTGGCAGGCCACCGTTAGAAACGAACCCGTCTGCATTTGGCAATCTGGAGTCGTTTTTTGAACCGGCTTCCTAATGAAGGGACAATTCAGGATGTTTGTGACGATCCGTAGTCGATTGATATCGGTGGTTGTGCTTTTCTGCGGTTTTGTAATCGTCGGATCGATAATGTCTATGACGGCGTGCGGTGAAACCGGCGGCACCGGTCCTCAAACCGGCAGCGTTATATTTGTTCACCCCGACGGCAGCGGTGTCGGCGCATGGGCTGCGCTCCGGCTGCTGGATCGCGGACCCGACGGTTTGACAAACTGGGATCAAATGGAAGCGATGGGTGTTTACCGCGGGCACATGCGCAACGCGCCGGTCAGCACATCACACGGAGGCGCAACAACGCACGCGTACGGGGTTAAAGCGAAATACCAGCACTACGGGACCAACGAAACAGCTCCACTGATCTCGCTGTCCGGCAAGCCGTATTCAATCATGGTGGAGGCTATAAAAGCGGGCAAACCGGTTGGTATTCTGAACAGCGGCCACATCGCCGAACCTGGCACCGGTGTATTCGTCGCCAGCGCGCCGAAACGCGGTGATACCGACAGGATCTGCGACGGGATTATAAACAGCGGGGCGGATGTGATTATGGCGGGCGGAGAAGTCCTGTTGTTGCCCGAGGGAGTTCGCGGGAGACACGGCGGGCAAGGTGTGCGTAAAGACGGGAAAAACCTGATCGAAACCGCGCGAGAACTCGGTTACACGATTGTTTACAACCGCGACGAAATGAACGCGGTGCCGGATGATACGGACAAACTACTCGGCGTTTTTGCTTCAAAACACACGTTCAACAGCAAGCCGGAGGAGATCCTTCGCCGGGATGGATTACCCTTGTATAAACCGGACGCGCCAACGGTCGCTGAAATGGCCGTGGTCGCATTGCGTATCCTGAAAAACAAAGGCGAAAACTTTCTGCTGGTCGTCGAGGAGGAGGGGACGGACAATTTCGGCAATGCCAATAATGCCAGCGGCACGATAGAGGCTCTGCGCAGGGCCGACGCTGTGATTGGTGTCGCAACGGACTACATCGACAAAAACCCCGAAACACTGCTGCTCACGGCGGCGGACAGCGATGCCGGCGGCATGAAGGTCGTGCGGATCGACGGTTCACCGGATGACGGCCGGAAAACGCCCGCCGAAATGTCAAACGGCGCGCCCGTTGATGGTGTCGATGGAACCGGAAGTTCGCCGTTTGTTGCCGCTCCGGACGGCGCGGGTGTCAGGTTTCTTTTTGCTATATCGTGGGCGGGCCACGACGATATGGGCGGGGGGATTGTTTCGCGCGCCCACGGACTTAATTCGGACCTGCTGCCTCTCAACGTCGACAATACCGATGTGTACCGAATGATGTACGCGACGTTATTCGGCGTGTGGCTGAAATAGCAACTGACAACTAATCCAGTTGTACTGACGTTATTTTTGAGCCGTCTGACGTCGCCGATGTGTGCTTACGGATGACCAAGTCCAGCTGTTTACGATCCACCGGCTTGGACAGGTAACCGTCCATTCCGCTGTCCTTGCACCGCTCCCGGTCACCCTTCATGGCGTGCGCGGTCATCGCGATAATG
>CAYUDF010000447.1:0-3636 GCA_964443465.1 uncultured bacterium | reverse complement strand
CTGGGCCCCAAAGACATAAACGGCCTGCCACTGGGTGGCGAGTTTATGGCCATAGGTTTTATAGAATGGCGGTTCCCGCTGGTGTGGCAATTAGAAGGCGCCCTGTTCACCGACTGGGGACAGGTGTGGCAGACCAACGAGGATGTCAACGTGCGCAACATAGAGATTGCCATCGGACCCGCCATTCGGCTGGCGACACCGGTGGGACCGTTTCGCCTCGATTGGGGCTGGCGGGTAACCAATTTTGACACCACCGTGCCCAGGTGGGCGCTACATTTCGCCATTGGATACCCGATGTAATCCCGCGGCCGGGAGCCGCGAACATAAGATGAACTGGCACAAGGCAAAAAAACCCGCACGAATCGCCGCCGTCGTCGTTGGCGGCCTGGTGGCGCTGGTGGCGCTCGTTGTGGTCTCGTTGTTGCTGTTGCAACCCGTTCGAAATCGAGCCCTCGACTTTGCGCTGAACAAAGCGGGCGAGGCGCTTCCCGGCACCATCACCGTGGATACCGCGGAATGGCCATCGCCGGGCACCCTGGAAATAGATGGATTCGTGTGGATCGACGGTCCCGATACGCTGGCCGCCGTTGGCCGGCTGGAGGTATCGGTCAAACTGCACGCGCTGCTGAGCAGGGACGTACACATAACAAACCTGGCAGTCGAAGAAGCACTGGCCGACGTGCCCGCCATCACCCGACGGTTCGCCGGGGAACAACCGCCCGATCCGGAAACGGAGGAAGAAAGCGGCGGTGGATTTCCCCGCGATGGCGCGCTGCCGCGTGTGCCGTCGATCGCTGTCGACCACCTGCAGCTGGAGGCCCGTTATCTCAAGATCGCGGAGGCAGCCAACCTGGAAAACATCCGGATCCGCGGAGCCGTCAACCTGCTTCACGGTGTTACACCTGTCGTCCAGCTGGACGAGTTGACGCTGACCGAAACAACAAACCGCGCGACGGTCGACAGCCTGTGGCTGACCGCCAACCTGTCGACGCTGGAAATTGTGGGCAAGGGCTGGATTCAGTTCCGGTTGGCGCCCGATATCTATCTCGATTGCTTCACCGGAGACGATCACAATTTTAACGTGCTGCTGACGACAACACCCGGATCCACTCCCCCCGAGGCGCCCGGCATTGTTCTCACCGGACAAGCAGAACTGGAGAACGGGCGGTTGCAGACCGTTGAGTTCCACTGCGAATTCCTGACACCCGGCTCGGAGGGCCTCGCTCAAATAGAACCCGTCGCCCGATTGCTGGCCGACTTGCCGGTCGAGCTGAAACCAATGGAGGGGATCGGCGGCCGCATAAACGGAAAAAGCCGGATCACGCCAAAGTTGTCCGCCAGTGCGACTTTCGACCTGTTTCGCACCAGCTGGCTGGACACAGTCCATGCGGCGGTTACTTATAACAACAACCTGGTCACGGCCGATTCACTGTTGCTGGCGCTCCCCGGTCTGCGCCTCGACGTCTCGGGCGAGACGGGGCAGGAAACCGGCAGCACACTGCGGGCCAAACTGAACGTCGCCGGCACACGATGGCTGACAAATATCGTGTCGGGCGTATCGTTACCCGACACCCTGTCCGCGGCTGTTGTCGTCGACGCAAACGGCTTTGCCGGCGGACAACAAACAAATATCGATCTGGTCGCCGGCGGATTTGTCAACGGGTTCACGCTGGACAGCCTTGTGGTGAACGCTCTGCTGCCGGACCCGACCGCGACCGATCAACCCCTGGTCCTGGACCTCAACGGCAATTCGATGGGACTGCAACTGCTCACACATGTCGAGTTAACACTGCCGCCGGACAACGAACCAATCCGCATGGTATTCAGCGAACACCCCGACCCCGTCACCGATCGAACAATCGCTATCGCCGGTGAAATGGTTTACGCACCCGCCGCACGAAGTGTAACCGTTTCGGACCTGTTACTCAGCGGCGCAGTGGGCAACCTGTCGGCCAATGCCCGGCTGGACAGTCTCATGCGGGGACCCATTGATTTCACCTGCGAGTGGTCCCGTCCACCGGCCGCGTTGCTCGCCGTTCAAGCGGTGGACTCTGCCGCATTTGAGGCACTCGCACTTTCCTGGGAGGAAGACGGCCCGTTTGAACTGTCGGCGAACGGGCTGCTCGACCGTGCAGGTGAAGCAATTATAGCGGATGTTTCGGGAAGGCTTTATCTGCCGGGCCCTGGAAACCTTGCGGCTCTGGCAGATCCGGGTGTTTCCGTCGACGACCTGGGACCGGTGTCCGGTTCTTTTTCGATAAACAGTTCAGAATGCCGCGGCGAAACCGGGATCAAAGCTTTGCTCGACCTTGGAGAAACCGCGTGGCTCGATACCGCGCAGGTGAGCGCGACCGTGTGCGGCGGTTCGATAAACATCGACAGCTTGAGGGTGTTATTCGAGGGCCTTCGTGTGTACGCGCAAGGTGGACGTTCCGTGGAAAACTGGGATCTCCAGGCCAGCATATCCCTGGCCGACTCCCAACTGGTTCGTAGACTGGAAGCGGGGATGGGTTCGAAACTGAACATGTCGCTCGACGTCACAGGGCAGGTCACCGGGCCGGCCGAATCTCCCGAGATTAACGGAATATTTCACGCCGGCGTGAAAACACCGCAGGTCGGTATCCCTTCGATCGACGGGCACATCACACTGGGACCCGACTCACTGGTCGCCGAACTGAATACACCCGACGGGGTCACCTCCAGTTGGGTCGTCGCTGACAATTCCCACCTCGAATACCGGGCCGGACGAGAAAACAACGGGCTGGCAACCGGCAAAGTCAAGATCGAGGCGAACGGCCCCGACCTGGAACTGTTGTTCTCGGCCTGGCCGTTGACGGGAGAATCAACGGGTGTATCGGCCGACAGTTTGTACGTGAAAATATCCGGACAGGATATCGCATCCCGCAATCCTTTCGCCGTCCGCTTTTCGCCTGAGACCGGGCTGGCCGTCGACAGCCTCTATCTGGACGGCTCCATTGGTTTTATCCGCGCGAACGGCAACCTATCACCCGATTCGGCCGACCTGACGGCCAGCGTCATCGTTGCCCTGCCGGACAAGCCGGAGTCCTTTGAAGTGGCGGACCGGACCTGGCCCGACAGCATTTATGTGGACGCAAACTTCAAGACCGTAAACACGTTCAAGGTGACCGGCCTGGTGTCGGGAATCAAACTGCCGATGGGTGATCCCGTCCGGGTGAAACTGGCCGTCTCATCCGACTCCCTGGCCGCGCGCGCAAGTATGTACATCGATTCACCGGACACCCGGCTGCTTGCAATAAACGCCAGCCTGCCGGGGTTTTCCCTGAAAAATCCGTTTGACGGTTCGGTAGTGGCGGACGTTGTCCTGGACCAGTTACCGGTAGCCGAGAGTCCGGGATCCGTATTCGAAGAAGAAGCAGCAGAACTGGGCCGGCTGAACGGCAAGATCGCCGTTCGGGGAAACCTGTCCGATCCGTCGTTTGTCGGGGCGCTTGATTTTGATTTCGCGCACGGTCTCGAACTGGCCAACTACAACATGAACATCGAGGCGGTGTATGGCGGCGGACCGATCACCGACACAACACTGGTTCGTTTACGCAACAACCACTTCAAAACAAAACTGAAAAACGCCGAATCACCGCCCGGTCTGGCGGCCGT
>CAYUDF010000446.1:0-3640 GCA_964443465.1 uncultured bacterium | reverse complement strand
AGACCGGTACTCTGACAGTCATAGGCATCGAGACGGGCGGTCAGGGCGGAGAAGTTGACGACGTCTTTTGTTGACGCCTGCCGGATTTCTCCCGTCTGATAGTCATACAGAGTCAGCGCGGACGATCCCGGGTCAAATATCGTGTTTGTTCCGCCGACCTCGATTGCCCTGTTGCCGTTCCTGTCAAAAAGGTTGAAAACTCCGGGGATTGTCGACAGTGCTGTTTGACAAAGGTCGCGCGAGATGAACACACGAATTCCGTCGTCTGCTACTCTGGCCCCGGCTCCCGAGAGCATTTCGACGGCCTGTGGATGTTCGACGTATACGCCGATTTCCTCGAGTATGTCGTACGACTCCGTGATGACCGATTCGATGCTGTTTTCTGACAGGACGGAAAATTGAGGCCTGAATTCGTTGTTCATGCGGAACCCTGTTTGTTTAGATATCCAGTTTGTAAAGGCAGTCGACCATGCCGCAGGAGTCACAGCTGTGCTCGTGCTTGGAATCGACCGGACTGTCCGCGTATGTAACCGCGAACGATACCGATTTACGCGGGACCATCATGAAACCTTCGGTGAGGGTTACACCCAGTTCCTCGCTGTTCAGTACGGGCAATATCCAGCCCTGTTCCTTGACGTCCCAGCACGCGTAGCCCGGGCTGAATCTCGAGCTGCAGAACATTCCCTTGTCGGTAATTTCCTGTTCAATGATCGCGTTTGCCGCGTCGGCTGTCGCCTCGGCGGCCGCCGATCCATAGGTATCAAGCACCAGTGCACGTCCGAGGCGGCCCTCCTGCTTGTATTGCTGAACGGCCGCTTCCAGCTTGTCACCGATTGTCACGAGGCATAAAACCGCGTGGTCCGCGTGGTACAGATAAGGTGAATGGGAGAGGTCGTGCCGGAGCGCGTAACGGTAGGCACAACGTGGTTCGATCAGCGAATCTCTTCGCGATTCAATTTCCGAAAGCATTTCCATTACTCGATCGGGAATCGCCGATCGTCCGTAACCCAGCATCCGGCTCAACTCTTCCTGTTTGACGTTGATTTCCAGGTCGAACAGTTTGTTTATCGCTTCCATTTCCCCTCCTGAAGGGTCTACTCGTTATCTGTCTGTTTTATCAATTCTGCGGCCTGGCGGATAAATTCGGGACTGGTACCGCAACAACCGCCGACCGCGTGTATACCCATTTTTATCATATGAGCGACGTCGGTCGCAAACTCTTCGGGCGCCTGTTTGTAAACGGGCGCTCCGTTTTCCATCGCCGGTTGGCCGGCGTTTGGTTGACACAACAGGGGACAATCGTGACCGCCAGCCATGATTTCCGCCAGGTCCGCCATGTCCCCGCTGGTCAAAGAACAGTTCGCTCCCGAGAAGACCGCCCCGGATTCCCGCGCCCGGGTTATCGTCCCGGTGACGTCGTTTCCCATCACAGTGAAAAAGCCCCGGGGAGTCCGGTTAAATGTAAACGTAAGACCCACCGGTACTGCGTCCTTTTTGACATCCCGAAGCGCCTCCAGAAATATAACAGCCTCGCGGATATCAAAAAAGGTTTCTCCGAGGAACACGTCAACTGGTTCATTCAGCGCTTCCAGCTGTCCTGTGAAATCGTCCCGGATCTCGGACTCACTTGCATTTCCGACGGGCGCGAGCATTTTTCCGGTCGGGCCGACGGAGAACGCGACAAAAACGGGACGCCCCGCATCCGAATATGAGATAGCGTCGCGGGCAACGGAAACAGCCGCGTTGTTGATATCGGCGACATTTTCCTTGAAACCGTAACCACTCAGCCGTGAAGGAGTGGCGCCAAAAGAGTTGGTTGATACAACATCCGATCCCGCAACAATGTACGATTGGTGTATTTCACGGATGATGTCCGGCCGGGAGATATTCCACTCTTCAGGCGGAGCACCGGGTTCCAACCCTTTAGCGATCAGGGCAGACCCCATGGCGCCATCCCACAACAGGGCCCCCGCGCGTAAAGACTCCTGAAAATCTGGTTTGCCTGTGTTTTCCATTCTACAATAACAGCTCCCGGGCGGTCCGAACGGCTTCTACGGCGTCGGCGGCATAAGCGTCTGCGCCAATTTGTCGGGCCCAGGAACTGTTGGCCGGCGCTCCACCGACCATAATCTTCGTTTTATTGCGGAGACCGCGTTCGTCCATCATCGAAATGACGCGGCCCTGGCCGGTCATTGTGGTTGTCAGCAACGCGGACATGCAGACAAGCTCCGCCCCGTGACGTTCAGCTTCTTCAACGAACCGGGTATGCGGCACATCGGCGCCAAGGTCGACGACGTTATAGCCGTTAGCCGACAGAAGTGTCGATACGAGCGATTTTCCGATGTCGTGGATGTCGCCCTGGACGGTACCGATGACCACGGTTCGGGCCACGGTATCCGACGACTGCGATTTCAAAAGAGCGGGTTTAACAATATCCATCGCCGCTTTCATCACCTCCGCGCTGAACGCCAGTTCCGGCAGAAAATATTCACCCTTCTCCCACAGATCACCCGCACGACGGATGCCGGCTGAAAATCCGTTTTCAACGGCGTCAAGAAGATCGATCCCATCCGCGACGGCGCGTTCGGCCAGTGCCACTGCGTTTTCTCTGTCACCCTTGAGAACGGCTTCTTCACAGTCTTTCAAAAATTTTTCCATTTAAACATTGTGTCCTTTTGAATGTGTCTGGTTTTCACTCGACCGAGTGTATTTCAATGAATATGAACGTGTCAAGTGCAACAAACATAATGATTTACTCAATTGACCCTGTTGACGCCCGGATTGTCCCGATGTAGACTGATCCCGTGGATAATAAAAACAGGAATTTCAACCGGGCGTACAGTAGCTCCAGCAACTATTTCGGAGACGAACCGGAACAGATTCTGGTCGTACACGCCGACCGGATCGATGTTTCCCGTCCAGCCCTCGATATTGGAACGGGACAGGGCCGTAATGCTTTATTTCTGGCAAAACAGGGAATCGAAGTCGACGCAATTGATCCGTCGGAAAAGGCGGTGAGCATAACCGCCGCGGCGGCTAAATCCTTGAAGCTTCCTGTTCTGGCGACCCGTGCGGAATTCGACCGGTTCGATCCGCGGCGGGATGGCATCGCCGGTTCCCGGTTTGAATCCTACGGAGCCATCTGTCTGTTCGGGTTGATACAGCTGCTTACGCCGGCATCAATACAATTGATGGCGAAAAAAAACCTGAAATGGAGCGATACCGGGACGTTGTTGTTTGTAACGGCGTTTACCACAAATGATCCATCGTTCCCGGCCGTATCGAAGCAGTGGACGCCAATCGGCGCTTTTTCGTACACGGATCCGGAGGGAGCTGTAAAAACATATCTGGAACCCGGGCAAGCGCCGGGTTTATTCGACGGCTTCAGCGTCCTGCATCATTGGGAAGGCATGGGTCCGGAACATCGCCACGGTGACGGCCCGCTGCAGCAACACGCAATGGTCGAAATGGTACTTGAGCGACAAACAGACTAGCAACCGTCACCCGGTATTTATTTCGAGACACCCGCCTCCTCGTATTCTTTCCTTAAAACTCGCCGCATTACCTTGTTCGACGCCGTCCGTGGCAGGCTGTCGACAACAACAACGTCCCGCACCTTGAACAACGGGTTTAATCCCTT
>CAYUDF010000445.1:0-3650 GCA_964443465.1 uncultured bacterium | reverse complement strand
TCGTGCGGGCGTTGCAGTCCACAATCAGTATGTCGTCAAAATCGTCATCGGGAACAATCCGAATTGCTGTTCCCGCCGGAGCTGAAGCACCCATGAAACTGGCCGCTCCCACCACAAACGGTGAAGACAAACAGGCGCCGTAACCAATCGATACACCGTCGATCGAATTCCCTATGACGATGGGATAGTTCCAGATGTCACCCAGGTGGTTCCAGCCGGTACCGGATACGTCCAGTTTGAACTGTGAGCCGGTGGCGCCATCGGCGAACTGGTGCACGATAAAAACCTGGACCAGTTCACCACTGTCCACAAAATTACACTCGGATCCATTCGCGTCCGAAAATAAACAAAGCGCCCCGGTCTCCGCAAAAACCAGCGAGGCGCTTAGAAGAATCAGGCAGGTCAATACTATGCAGCGGCGCATACCGCCTCCCCTCAAAACGATCAAAAAAGCCGTAGAAAATGTGTGTTTCTGGCAAACGACAATTATACGACAAATCGGTATGTTTTTCAATCAGAATGGCGTCGGCAAGGGACAAACGCCTTGTTGAGTCTTCTCTGGACCGTCGCGCGGTCATGGTTTATCGTGACTCCAAATAGAGGAGTTACTTATGTATACCGGCCACGGTTTTAACGATTGGGGCATCGGTGACGTCGACGTTGTCAAAGTCGGTAACACCTACCATCTTTTTCACCTGGTTCTGCCCAACCACGCCTACATTGCCCACGCGACCAGCACAGACGGACTGAACTGGACACGCGTGCCTAACGCACTTTTTATCGGTGACCCGGGTAGCTGGGATGACGACATGTTGTGGACTATGCACGTCTCACCCGATCCCCACCAGCCGGGGCGCTGGCGCATGTTTTATACCGGCCTGTGCCGAATAGAGTCGGGCCGCGTCCAGAGGGTCGGGCTGGCCGTCAGCGACGACCTGTTTACGTGGCGAAAGGTGGACGACTATATGTGGCCGTTGGAGGTGGAAGCCCCCCACTACGAAGACGGCCTGGACGAGGGACGGCACTGGGTGTCGTTTCGGGATCCGTTTTACCGGCGTGTGGGAGAAGAGGGATGGCTGCTGGCATCCGCCCGAGTGGCAACCGGTCCCGTAAACCGCCGTGGCTGTGTCTACCTCGCCAAAGAAACCGAACCCGGGATCTTCGAAGCCAGACCTCCTCTTACCGCTCCGCACCAGTACGACGACGTCGAAGTTCCCGCGCTGGTCCCCCTGAACAACCGCTGGTACCTGATCGGTTCGATCCGGGAGGATATCAAGGTCCACTACTGGCACTGCGACAACCCCGAGGGCCCGTACGCCAACTACTCGGACAACGTCCTGCTGCCCGCCGGCAACTACGCGGCGCGGGTGTGCGACGAGGGCGACCGGCTTACACTTTGGAATTTCTTTTTTGTGCCGTCCGGGATCAAGGGTACTGGCAACATGCTGCCACCGCCAAAAGAACTGGTTGCCGACGACAATGGAAACCTCCGACTACGTTCGTTCAGCGGGTTCAACGAAATGGTGATCCGCGAACACGTGGTCGAAAAAGTTGTACCCATGGGACTGTTGAGTAACGAATCGAACGCACAAATCGAAAAACGCGGGACCAGCCACTGGTTTGGCTGTAAAACGGGATTCGAGATTTTTATGGTGCCGGGCACGTTTCGTAATTTCAGATTACGCGGTGTCCTCGAACTGGAAGGTCCGGGCAAAAGCGGGCTGGTATTGCGGATGAACGACAACAAGGACGGTTACTATATCAGCCTCGAGATGAACAAGGGGCTGGCCCAGATCCGCGCGTGGGGTAACAAACCCGGCGGCAGCATCGAGGAAGCGTTTATCTACCAGCAACTGCAGGCGAACTTTTTTGTCACCGGGGGTAAGCGGCCACACGCGTTTGAGTTGATCGCCTTCGGCGACTACATCGAGCTGTCCATAGACGGCAACGTCCTGCTCAGCCTGGCCGACGACACCTACCGTGACGGTTCGGTTGGCTTCTACACCGAAAGCGCCATGCTGCGCTGGGACGAAATGACATTGGAGGAACTGCGGGAATTCGAAGGAGAAACCTGGGGCGCCAGATACCGGAGCCCGCAACTGTAAGAAATTGAAATCGATCCGACCGAAGAGGAGAGGGTAATGAGTCAGCTGTTTGGAAGTATCGAAGGCGGCGGCACCAAGTTTGTGTGCTGCGTGGCCAGCGGCCCCGACGACATCAGGGAAGAGTTGCGCTATCCGACCACAAACCCCGACGAAACAATCGGTAAAGCGATCGATTTCTTCGAGGCGCAGCAGTCGAAACACGGCAAGCTCGCCGCGCTGGGGCTGGGCTCGTTCGGCCCGATTGACCTGGAGCCGGGATCCCCGACTTATGGCCACGTCACATCAACACCCAAACCGGGTTGGAAAAACGCGGACTTTCTCGGTCGCGTGCGGGCCAGATTCGATATTCCGATGGGTTGGGACACAGATGTTAATGCCGCCGCTCTCGGCGAAAACGTGTGGGGCGCGGCCAAAGGACTCGATACGTTTATCTACCTGACGGTCGGTACCGGCGTCGGCGGTGGCGGCATGATACGGGGTCAACTGATGCACGGCCTCGTGCACCCGGAGATGGGCCACATCACCCTGCCCCACGACCACAAGGCAGATCCCTACAAGGGCCGCTGCCCGTTTCACGGAGACTGCCTGGAAGGAATGGCCGCCGGCCCCGCCATCGAAGAGCGATGGGGTGTACCCGGCAAGGAACTCGCGCCGGACCACGACGCGTGGAAACTGGAAGCGGAGTACATGGCGCTGGCGCTGCGCACGTTTGTGTGCACACTGTCACCCCAACGCATCATCCTCGGTGGCGGCGTGATGAAATCCCCGGGTGTTATTCCGCGAATACGCGAGAGATTGCTGGAGCTTCTCGCCGGATACGTGCAGCATCCGGCAATTACTGAGGATATCGACAGCTACGTGGTGCCACCCGGTCTGGGCGACCAGGCGGGAATGCTCGGCGGTATCGCACTCGCCCAACAGGCGCTGGAGTCCGCGTAATACCTTCGCAGTCAGGAGATGTCGCTTTCGGCCTGTCCCCCCGTACGTTCGCGAATGCGCTCGACCTGGGGTTCGATCGCTTTATCCGTCACACGGCATTTTGCAAGTACACGTTGGGTCATCACAACGGACGCCTCCAGTTCGGCGGACACGATCTCACTTGCGCCAGCCCGTATCAGGCGGTTGATATCGGCCGCGTACTGGATTCGTACCAGGATCTGCAGACTCGGGGCCAACCGGCGAGCCGCGCCGATCGCGCGGATCGTCGCGTCGAGATCGTTGATTGACATTACCAGTTCGACGGCGTGCTCCACGCCCAGCGCTTCGAGCACATCTTCGCTGGTCACATCACCAAAATATGCGGGTTCGCCCACTTTCGTCGCGCGCCGGACATTCTCAGGATTGATATCCACGATGACATAGTTCACCCCGCACTCCGTCAACGAATGCGCCAGTTCCTGTCCCGTCAGGCCATAACCGGCAATGATGACGTGGTTGGCAAGGGGTTTGGAAGCCAGCGGACGCTCGCCGGGTGTGCGGACACCCATTCGCCGGGTGAATACCGGGATACTGACCACTCCCGCCGCGACCTGGGGACTGACCATG
>CAYUDF010000444.1:0-3651 GCA_964443465.1 uncultured bacterium | reverse complement strand
GTGCCTTCCTGGTAATTGTATGTCGAGATACCGCCACCACCGGATCCGTACGGACCGCCGTAACGGCCGCCGTAGGCGCCGTATCCACCGTAGCCGTATCCATAGCTCTGGATGTCAACCTTGTCTTTCGCACCGGCGTGATAAATAACGAATACGTGGGGATTGTTTGTCGACTGGGTCATTCCCTTCAGTCTCAACTGTTCGACCACCGCGTTCTTGATTCTTCCTTCGAGCAGGCTGTTGTTCTGTTGGGCCTGCTGGGCATTTGCGGCCGCGGCGCCACTGTCATCTCTGCTCACCCACTCGAATGTCGTAATTTTCGAAAAATCGACCTGCTGGTCGTAGTCATTGTTGAGTTCAATACTGGACCCGCAGCCGGCAAAAAGCGCGACCCCGGCTACCAGTAAAAGCAATCCTGAAATTTTCATCGTTCGTCCTTTCATCAGGAATCGAATTGTATCATCGAGTAAGTGGGGACATCCGTTAATTTATCGCGTCCGTTCAAAAACGTCAACTCAATCACGAACCCCGCTTCGACCACGTCGGCGCCCAGCTTGCGGGCGAGCCGGACCGAAGCTTCCGCGGTGCCACCGGTAGCGAGAAGGTCATCCAGCACCAGCACGCGCTCCCCTTTTTCCACGGCGTCCTGGTGGATTTCCAGGGAGTCGGTGCCGTACTCGAGATTGAACGACTGTGCGACTTTTTTGTAGGGGAGTTTGCCGGGTTTGCGTAGCGGCACCAGACCGGCGCCGATCGCCGTGGCCACCGGGCCGGCAAAAATGAAACCACGGGACTCCATCGCCAGAATCTTCGATATGTTCATCGAGACATACCGTTCGGCGAGTGTGTCGCAGATCACCCTGTAGTACTTGGGATCCTGCAGAATCGTGGTGATGTCATAAAAAAGAACGCCGGGTTTGGGAAAATCGGGTACCGTCCGGATCGCGGATTTTACGGATTCAATGTCAGTCATTGAGGTTTTCCTCTTTTGCTCGTTTGGAAAGCATAATGTTCAGTTTTTTCAGCGCGCGTTTTTCTATCTGGCGGATGCGTTCGCGGCTTACGCCCATGGTTTTACCCGCCGCCGCCAGCGTGACGGGTTCGCTGCCGTCGAGCCCGAACCGTATGCGCAGGATCTCCTGTTCCCGTTCACTCAGGTGGCTGTCGATCAGGTCGGTTATATACTGATTTTCCACCTGGAGCGAAACGATTTCCTCGGGCGACTGCGACCGGGGGTGGTGCGCGTCGGACGAAAGTTTCTGCAGCGCCTCGGCATTCAGCAACGGCTCGTCGGCCCGGATTCCGTTAATTAAAGATTTGACCAGCTTGATCTTTTTGACGGGTACATCGAGGGCTTCGGCCATCTCCTGGTCGCTGACCGGCTTGAGCCCCTTGCGCTCTTCGGTGCGGATGTATCGGTTGATCAGCTGGTAAATATGCACGGGTATACGGATCGTCCGCGACTGGTTGGCGATGCCCCGCGTAATGGATTGTTTGATCCACCACGACGCGTAAGTGCTGAAGCGGAAACCCATGGAATAGTCGAATTTGCCCGCCGCCTTAATCAGGCCGATATTTCCCTCTTCCACCAGGTCCATCAAACTGGGGCCGTGGCCGGTGTAACGTTTGGCGATGGTTACCACCAGACGCAGGTTGGCCAGAATGAGCTGTTTTTTTGCCTCCTCGTCGCCTTCGGAGATGCGTTTGCCCAGCGCCTGTTCTTCTTCGGGCGTCAGGAGGTCGTACTTGCCGATTTCAGACAGGTATCTCGCCTGGATGTCGTATTGGGCGTTTGATCTGCCGCCGGCAGTGCCGGTAGTTTCGGATTTGGGCTTTTGCTCTTCGCTCATACGCCGCCCTCAAACGGGTCGATCAAATGCGACAATGGGTCCGGCGAATTCAGATGCGTGGAAGTGCAGACTGCGGCGGTTAAGATGATGGTCGGGGCGAGAGGATTTGAACCTCCGACTTCCTACTCCCGAAGCAGGCGCGCTAACCGGGCTGCGCTACGCCCCGACACAAACCGCTGAACCGGGTTGCCGACCCCCGGCCCACTGGCATAAGTGGGTATAACATAACATTTTTTTGAACTAATTCAAGCCTGATTTATCTCAAGATTCCCGGCTCCCGGCGATCCACCTAACCGCCGCTGTGGTCGCCGCTGGCGACGCCCCAGAAGCTGATAACACCGGTCACGGCAAGGGTTACCACCACACCGGCGATGCAGATACCGAGGAAAATGGCGGGCAGCGCGACCCGTTTCTTGACCCCAAACAGAAATGCGGCGATGGTACCGGTCCAGGCACCCGTCACGGGTAGAGGGATCGCTACAAACAGGATCAGCCCGATGACCTCAAACCGTTCGATCAGCTTGCCTTTGCGGCGGGCCCGGGCGAATAACCAGGTGAAAAACCGGTCGAAAGGGCCAAAACGGCGGAGGTATTCCGAAACGGGGCCGATCAGGTACAAGATCGGTATCACGGGCAGAAAATTGGCGATAACGGATATAACATACGCTTCCTGCCACGGCATGCCGGCAACGCCGATGGCGTACGGGATGGCACCGCGGAGTTCGGAGACCGGCATCATGGCGAGCACGATGGTGATCAGGTAGGCTGGCGACCCGGATAAAAGGGTGAGCAGTTTATCGACCATACCACTCGCTCTGGCGCATGGCGGCCTGTTCTTCGGTGATAATCTGGTCCCGGACCAGCGGCACAAAAGAACACGGCCCCAGCCGTTCGAGCTCAAATGTGTCTCCCGTGCGCGTCAGGCGCACGATCTCCTGCGAATGGTCTTTCTTTTCCACAGGTCCCAGCAGCATTCCGCCGTCGGTCAACTGCGTGAGCAGCGCAGTTGGCAGCTGGTTGGTGGCGGCAGTGAGCAGAATCCGGTCGTACGGCGAGAATTCCGGCCAGCCATTGGCGCCGTCACCCTGCAGGATCACGACGTTGGAGTACAGTAACTCATGAAGACAGTGCCTGGCGCTCTGAACCAGTTCGGGTACGCGTTCGATGGTAAAAACGGAAGCGCATATGTCGCCGATAACCGCTGCCTGGTACCCCGAGCCGGTTCCGACTTCGAGCACGCGTTCGGCGCCGGTCAGGCGGAGTTGCTCGGCCAGGTAGGCGACCATAAACGGCTGGGTCATCGTCTGGGAATAGCCGATTGGAAAGGAGTGGTCTCTGTATGCTTCGGATCCGGCGTCCTTGTCCAGAAACACGTGCCGCGGTATCCGTAACATTGCCTCCAGCACACGCTCGTCGCGAATGCCCCGGTCGTACAACTGCTCTTTAACCATTCTTTCCCTTGCGATGCGGTAGTCTTTCCATCTCATGGGTCGAAACGCCACCTTTCCATCTCAACGATTTCCTTGTAGTCCGTCATATCAAGATTTAGCGGTGTTATCGACACGTATCCGGCCCGGACGGCAGAAATGTCGGTTCCCTCGTCGCCCGTCCACACGGGATCGGCGCCGCCGATGGTGTGAAGCGAGCGGCCGTCGCCGATCTCTTTTGTGTCGATGAAGTTCTCGTAATGCCGTGATCCCAGGTATGTCAGTCGCACGCCACGGATCGGCGCAACGTCGGGATCGGGTATGTTTACATTTAAAATGGTGTTCGGCTGCAGTCCGGTCTCCATGACCTTCTC
>CAYUDF010000443.1:0-3670 GCA_964443465.1 uncultured bacterium | reverse complement strand
TGTACAACGTGGTGACCGCGCCGTTGACGATCCGTTTTTTTGCGCGGTCGGTAATGGATACCCTTCAGCAGAACTACACGGTAAACCAGTTGATGCCGCCGCAACAGTTCAACCCCGACGCGGTGATGGCGATCGACCAGGCGTTTCACGAACAGACTGCGGCGGTCGGAGACGTCGTTACGTTGCTTGTTACCGCGCACAATATTTCCGACAGCGTCCGCGTGGACAACGTATTCGTCAACGAGTGGGTCCAGCCCCAACTGGACTTCGTTGCCAGCCCGGATTTTGTGTATGAAAACGGACAACTGGTGTGGAACGCCGGGTCTCTTGCGGGCGGCGAGTCAAAAACCGCCGTCGTAAAATTTGTCGCCAACGGACGAAAAACTTCCGGCAGCGCAAAAGTGGTGGGTGACGTAGCCGGTGTCGCGGAAACCGGCGACCCGGTTGCGGCCGGCCCCGCGGTAAGTGCCATCCGCCTGCAGAACGACGTATTTGCCCCCGAAGGTGTCGTGTTGGGTGAGGCATACGTCGACGAAAACAACAACCAGCGCCGGGACCGGACCGAACCCGGTGTGAGCGATGTTGTGGTGTTTCTGGACAGCGGGGAATACGCAAAAACAGATTCTCTCGGGCGCTTTTCGTTTCCACGGGTTTTTACCGGTTGGCGCGTGGTGCGTCTCGACGAAAGCACGGTGCCGGCCGGTTATGATTTTTACGAATACCCCGGCGGGACGCAGGGCGGCCGGCGCGAAAGCGAACGCCTGGTCAACATGATATCGGGCGGCAACGCAAACGTGTCTTTCCGCTTCAAACGTCTGCCGCCACCGGTAGACCACATCGGCCAGGAGATCGCCTGCCAGGAACAGGTGAGCGTGACGCGTTTCGCCCGTCTCTATCAGGCCTTCGTGCTTCCCAGTTCACACTTCGGGCTGGGCAAGGCACAACTCACCCTCGATTCGGCAAAGCAGTTGCGGCCGGTAGTGGAATTTTTGTATGAGCACCCCGACTGGTCACTCTTTCTGGAAGGACACACGGACAGCATTCCCATCAATACCCCCGAATTTCCGTCCAACCTGGAGTTGTCCGTCGGGCGTGCCAAAGTGCTGGCGTCCTATTTTGAATCGACGGGTGTGCCGGCCAGCCGGATCGCCGTGCGTGGTTACGGGGAGTCGCGTCCGCTGACGACAAACGAGACCGTCGACGGCCGCCGCTTGAACCGCCGCGTGGAAGTCAGTTTTTTGCCCCCCGGTGTACAGCTCGACGACGGAGAGTTAACGCGGGTGAGCGCCGCCATCAAGGATCTCAGTGTTTTACCCGACACGTTCAGGGTACGGATTCATTGGGAGATTACCTCGAGCAGCGAAAAACCCCAGGAAGCCGCACTCGCCCTGGACCTTCCCTACCGGTTTCGAAACGCTTCCGTGACTGTTGCGATGGAACATAAAATTCTGCCCTCGGCCGACGGTGACTACAAAATACGCGGCCTGGCCCGCTCGAATCCGGTTCGTTGCGACATCGAGTTCAGGGCGGCCAGCAGCGACACCGCTTTTATTCGCGATATTCAGGCGTCCATCGAATTGAAAAACGAGGGCACGACCAAACCTTCCAGACAGCCGTTTCAGGCTGTAACCACCGCCCCCCCGCTCGTTACGCAACCCGGGTACCGGGGGTCCGATAAAAAAAGCGAAACCGTCGTGGTTCGTCCCCGGATGGCGGATACGCGGTCGACCGCGGGCAACCGTCAGCGCACGCTGTTTTCGTGGACCGACACAATTCCCAAAGTTTCCGGCGGCGGACACGCAACCGCCGCCGCGCCCTTGGCCACAAAACCTGCAGATACGCCGTCGGGGGAAATCTCCAACGGCAGCCACACTGTTGTCCTGGAGCCGCGCTCCGATGAAGTATTTTCCCGCGCCGACCAGATCAGAATCCGCGGCCGGGTGCCCGTCGGATCGCAGTACGCCGTTTCGGTCAACGGGCAGGTACAACCCGCTGAAAAAATCGGCCAGAAGGATGTGCACGTACAGGAAGGTTTTGAGGAGATCACATGGTATGCCGTGCGTATTACGCCGGGCTGGAACACCATCGTGCTGCAGGCGACCGGGCTGGACGGCAAAACACAAACCGACAGCGTGCGTGTCGCTTTATCTTCCAGGCCGGCGTCGATCGAGGCCCAACGCACCCGTGTGCTGTTACCCGCCGACGGTTATTCGGTCGAAACCATCCGTTTCGAGATTCGCGACGAGCTGGGTCACCGGGTCTCCGACGGATTTGTAGCAACAGTTGTCGAAGGCGATTCGGTCGTCGCAACGGCGGATGCCAGGCCGGGAGCTCCCGGTTTGCAGGTGGCCAGTCACGGGGGATTCGTCTCCATCGACGTCCGACCGGGTTTCGACACGGGCCGCCAGCGGGTCATGGTTGAATGCGAAGGTTTGAGAGCGTCGTGTGACGTGGCCTACGTGTCGTCGGTACGGCCAATGATGGCTGCGGGTGTCGTGGATCTTTCCCTTGGGACTTACAAGACAGGTGGCGACGGAGACGGCGAGGGGCTCGACAATTTTGAAGATGGTTTTTCGGCCGACGCCGAGGCGAGAATTTTTCTGCAGAGCACGCTGCCCCACAGTGTCGGTCTCACCGCCCGTCTCGATACCGAAAAGCACTACGAGGAACCACACCTGAAACAGATCAATCCTGACAGGCAATACCCGATCTACGGCGACGAATCGGAGCTCCACTTCGCCGCCCCGTCGCGGACGGGGAATTACGTTTCCGTGGACAAGGGCGAATCTTTTGTGCGCTACGGCGATTTTCGCACCCCGTTCACCAACGGAGAATATCTGTACTACCACCAGGTGGCGACGGGTGTCACCGGCGGACTGGTGGGACCGGAGGGCGCCGTACACGCCTTTGTCACGGACACCGACTATGCGACCTTCCGCGACGAAATCCGGGCCGACGGTACCAGCGGTTTTTATTACCTGCAAAACGTGCCGGTGGTGATCAATTCCGAACGCCTGTTTGTCGAAACGCGCGACAGGTTCCAGTCGGAAATTATATACGACCTGAAACCGCTTGTCCGAAACCGCGACTACACGATCAACCCATTCGACGGATCGATTCTGCTCAAGGAACCGCTGGAAGCGTTCGACCGCGACCTCAACCCGGTCTGGATCGTTGTGGTTTACCAGGTGGAGTCGGGAGAACAGTCGCAATACCTGATGGGGGTCAGGGGTGATCTCACACGGGATCGGCGCTACAACGTGGGCGCGACGGCCGTGGCGAACACCGGTGACGGCGCTTCGTACGCGCTGTACGGCATGGACGGCCACGTTGATGTCTCCGGTCTCACGTTCAGCGGCGAAGTTGCCCGCAGCGAGAATGACGTGCTGGGTGACGGCAACGCCTATCGCCTGGAAGCCGGTCTCAACAACCGATATACCGACACGAAGCTTTATTACAGGCGCATGGATACCGATTTCAACAACCCGTCGTATCTTCGGGGTGTCCAGGAACTGGGTACGCGCAAGGCGGGATTCAAGTCACGTGTTTTCCTGGCGGACGATCTTTCGTTGCTCGCCGATGGTTTTGTCCACGACCTGCGCCGCAGCGGGCAGGACAAGTCCAGTTTGCTTGCCGGCGCTGACTTCAGACACCGCCTGTTCCAGTTTTT
>CAYUDF010000442.1:0-3683 GCA_964443465.1 uncultured bacterium | reverse complement strand
CTGCCGAGGTGCATCAAACCTGTGTAGTGACCCATGTGTCCGTGCGTCAGAAAAATCCCGTCGATACCGGGTGAACTCGCGGGCGGAAAAACGTTGTCCAGCATCCGCAGTTGTTCGCGAAAGTCCGGTGTTGCATCAACGATCCACCGCTGCGACGATACCGGATCGACGATGGCGATACACGAGACGTGACACCGCCGGTCCGGATTATCCCACACGTTCTTGCAGCAGTCCTTTTTACAGCCGGCCTGCGGGTATCCACCGTCCTGCGCGATACCCAGCACCACAACGTACGGCGCCCCGTTTTCCGCCTGGCCGGTGGCGAGAGAAAAAGCGCCCGCGCCGGCCAACAGGGCGAGAACGATAAACAGTATACCGGATTGCCGGCGCACCATTGTGTCTCCTTAACTTTTTGGAATTACCTGACTCACCGCTTCGGCAATCTTGATGTCCTGCACCGCAACACCGGTCAGGTCGGCGACAGTGATCTGGTCGTCGGATGTACGGCCATCCACTCGTCCCGAAATCACATCCCCCAGTTCGATGACGTCGCCTTCTTTGATAGTTCCCGCCTCGATCGCTTTGTGGATCTCTCCTCGTTCGAAACATTGCGACAGACTGTCGGCAACCACCACATCGGCGCGCGCCAGGATTGCCGGATCCAGTTCCTGTTTGTCAGATGTGTCAGAACCGACGGCGGTAATGTGCGTGCCCGGCCGAAGCCCGTCCAGCGCCAGGAAGGGTTTTGTTGAGGGCGTGGTGGTCACCACCAGGTTGCACGCCTGAAGCAGGTCCCCCGCGTCCGTTGTAGTTTCGACTTCAAATCCTTCGTCGACCATGTCTTCGCGGTAAGACTCCAGCTGTTTCTTTCCGCGTCCCCACACCAGGACCCGCCGGCAATCCACGATCTTCGCCAGGTGCTGGAGCTGCAAACGCGCCTGGACACCGGTGCCCGCGATTCCGATACATTCCACCTCACGCGGCGCCAGTTGCCGCGCGGCGATCGCACCGGCGATGGCGGTACGTGTGTCGGTGAGGTACCCCTCGTCGAGCAGCACCGCCTCCAGCCTTCCCGTCTCCTGCCAGAACAGCAGCATCAACCCGTCTCCGGAAGGCAAACCCATGGACGGATTACCATAGAACCCCGACGCAATCTTTACGACGTAGTATTTTTCTTTTTTTATGTAACCGTATTTGATGTGCACTTCACCCTTGTCCAGGATCAGTTCACCAACCGGCGGTACCACCGCACGGTTTTGTGAATACGCAACAAACCCGGCCTCTATTGCAGGCAACAGGTCGAGCGAGGGTAACACCTCCTGGATTTGTTCCAGTAAAATCGTTTTAATCGTGGGTCCTCCCGGGGATTCTGCTACAACAGGGTTTTGAGCGTGTCGGGGGCGATATTGGCGCCGCACAACACAATCACGACGTTTTTCCCCGCATATGTTTCACGGTTTTTCAGGTACGCGGCGATGGCCACGGCGGCGGCGCCTTCGATTTTTGATGTCTGTGTCCGCGTAAAATCCGCGACGTTTTCCGCAATTTCTGTTTCGCTGACGGTCACGTATTCGTCTACCAGCTGTCGGCACAAATCAAACGTAATGGCGCCGCTTTCGACGCCGCCCGCTGTACCGTCCGACAGCGTCGGCTTCGACGGAAGGTCCAGTATCTCGCCGGCGCGTACGGATTGGATCATCACCTGCGAGTTCTCCGGCGAACACCCCACGATTTGCACATCGGGGCGCCGCGCTTTCAGATAAGCGGCGATACCAGAGATCAAGCCGCCGCCACCCAGCGAAACAAACACTACGTCAATACGATCGAGCTGCCGTTCCAGTTCGAGACCGATGGTCCCCTGCCCACCAACAATCTGTGGATCGTTGTAGGGCGAGATGTAGGGCAAACCGTTTTCGCCGGCGAAGACACGTGCGTGAGCTTCCGCCTCGGCGCAGTCATCACCGTGATAGCGTACCGTTGCTCCCAGTCGTTCGACGAGTGCGACCTTGTCGGGTGACGCTGTGCCCGGCACAAATACGGTTCCTTTTGCGCCCAGTTTTCCCAGAGCAAACGCCACCGCGGCGCCGTGATTTCCAGTCGAGGCGGTCACCACTCCGCCTGTCAGTTTTTCGGGGGCGAGTGAAAGGATCTTGTTTAACGCGCCGCGCACCTTGAACGACCCGGTGTGCTGGAGGTTTTCCATTTTGAGAAAAACCTGCCCTCCGCCTGAACCACTGTACCGGCTGGAGTGTTCCAGGTAGGTCTCGCGAATGTGCAGCCGGATGCGTTTCTCAGCCGCACGGACTTCGATTACAACATCGTCTGGTCCAAAGGACATGGGTGTTCAGGTTACCTTTCTTTACGATCCGTTCTGTGTAATCAGCTGGTGAATCCGGTCCAGCCCCGCGGTGAGGTATTCGTGGGGCAGTCCATAACTGATGCGCACGTGCCGGTCGATACCGAAATGATCACCGGGGACAATCAGCACACTTTTTTCACCGCGCAGCCGTTCGATCAACTGTGTGGAGTTCTCTTCGATGTGATAATGGATAAACGCAATCGCCGCCGCCTGCGGAGGTGTCAGCGTAAACATACCGGGGTGATTCTCCATCCACTGTTCGAGCACTGGATACCCGCGGCGGATATACTCTCGTGTCCGGCGAATAATTCGCGGCCGGACTTCGGGCGACAGCGCAAGGGCCGCCAGTTTATTTGACAGCATCGTGGCGGACAGTGAAGTGTATTCGTGGCGCGCCCACACCTGGTCGATGGTATCGACCGGTGCGACCGCCCACCCGATCCTCAGACCCGGCAGTCCGTACGCCTTGCTCATGCTACCGGTTGCGATCACTTTGTCATAACGGCCGTAAAAAGAAGGGGTCTGTACGTCTGTTTCGCGTTCGGCACCCGTGTATACTTCATCCGCCAGAATCCACGCCCCCACACGTTCGGCCGCCGAGACCACGGCCGACATTTCTTTGTCCGTCATTATATGACCGGTCGGATTGTTGGGGTTGCATACGGCGATCAGTTTTGTTTTTTCGGTGACGGCCTCGTTCAAAGACGTTTCGTCGAGTTGCCACCCGGCGGCTTCGTCCAGCGAAAAGGTCTTTAAGTCGAGTCCGTGGTTTTTGGCCAGGCCCCAGATCTGCATGTAGTTGGGTAGCATCACGGCGATCTGATCGCCGGGTGACAGCATGGCACGAACGGAGTTGTAGTTGGCCTCAATCGCCCCGGTCGTCACCAGCACGTTGTCCGCGGTAGCCCCGTCGTACATCAACGCGATGTGTTCCCGCAGCTTCGGTATCCCGTTACAATGCGGGTAGTTGATCTCGGTGTCGAGCAGCTCTTCGATTTTTGCCGGGTGATCGGCCAACAGCTCGCGCAGCTGCAGCGGGTGTACCCCGCTCTCCGACAGGTTGTACTCCACGTCCTGCTCGTGCTGCGACATCCAACGTTCCATTTCAAATGGCTGAAACTCACTCATGATTTCCTTTCCGGTCTGCCTAAGCTCCATTGATATCCCCGCATAATATCACGTCTTTCCCTCTCCACCAAATCCCGGGTCTGCTGTAAGCAGTATCCTGGGTTTTGGGCGCACGGATACGCGGCGCGACCCGGGCACGGGAGAATATTAGCCCGTCGCGGGTCCTGTCGCCGATTACCCCCACCGTGCTCGCAGG
>CAYUDF010000441.1:0-3700 GCA_964443465.1 uncultured bacterium | reverse complement strand
CGTGCAAACCGCGGGATAATAGGTTCCGTGCGAGCTCTTGAGGTAATTATAGTCCATGAGGCCATGAGCAACAATGACTGTCAAGAGTGCTTGAGTGGTTCCCGGGTGCTTGCGAGGGTTTCTCTAAATCAAGAGACTCGGGGTTCGAGCCCCTGGCGGTGTGCCATTCTTCATTCGTTCGAGTCCAACCGAGGAACCCAGAACCTGCGGATCAATGCCGACCAGCGGATAAAACTGGCTCGAGACGCGGTGGTGGTGTGGGGGCAAACACACAGAAATCTTGGAGCAGGTATCTCCGTGCCGGCAATGATCGATATAAAGGCCTGGGCAACCGGGGTGGCAAAGTCCGCCGTTTCGGCGTTTCCGTAATCGCAGCCAGGCGACCGCTCCACAGGTCGCATGCTCGCACCCTGCCGGGCGCGCCATCTCACTAATCTCCTAGAACGGATAGAACATGCCGACGCTGACGTAGTCCTCGCCGCCGTCGGAACCGTCGGCCCGGGTGCTCTGGTCGATCATGGCCTCGACGAAGGCGAAGAATTTCCCCCGGGGGGCAATCCAGCTCAGCCCGAAGGTGAGATAGTCCATGCCGTACTCGCCCAGGTAGTCCGCGTCGTCCGTGGAAATGTGGTTCCAGCCCGTGTAAGGCATAAACGACCCGGAATCGGAGCCCGGGGAGATGTCGTAGCGGAGGGCCAATTCCACGCCCCAGCCGTCGAAGGGCGTGCCGAGATCATCCTGGTACAACTGTTTCGAAACCGATCCCGTGGCGGCGGCGCGGAGATGGTCGCCGTCGTAACTGACCGCCACCGCGGCGGCCGCGGGATCTTCCATGTTGGCGACCTGGCCGGCGACGATCACGCCGGAGAGGTTGTTGCGGACATAGGACGCGCCGATGTCCAGGCCGGATTCGGTGGCGTAGGCGATCCGGATACCCTCGCCGCCCTTCCCCTCGAGCACGCCTATGTAATCGCCGTCGCCGGGAGCGCATTGCCCGTCGTCCTCTTCGCCGCTGCACACGGTGAACGTATTCTCGATGACCTGGGCCTGCAAACCGAGCGTCAACGAACCGGGTCCGGCCCGGAAGTCCCTGGTCCAGACGATGGCGTTGTCGACCCGGCCCGTGCCGCTGAGGCCGCCGTCGCCAAAGACGTAGGTCGCGGAGGCCATGGCGCTGTACACGTTGAAGACGTCGGTCACCTTCGTCGTCTGCAGGTACACGGAGTACTGCTTGCCGATGGTGAACGAGCCGAAGCTGCCGGCGCTCAGTTCGAAATACCCCAGGCGGTTGGTCAGGATGTCGCCACCGTTGTTGGTGAGGCCGACGGAATTCGAACCCCGGAACTGGTAGGGCTTCAGCTCCCGGCCGGCCGTGGTGTTGACGAACCACTCGAAGCGGCCGCGTCCGCGGACGGAGCCCGCGATCGGGCCGCCGAAATCCAGGTGCATGCGGGAGCCATGGTCCGCCACGTCAAACTCGGTCTGGCCGATCACCATCAGCTGGATGTTGCCGCCGATGGAGACCGTGAGGTCATCGGACTTGTGGACCTCGGCGGCGAACGACGCTGTGCCGACGGCGGCCAGCATCAGCAGGCCCAGGCCCATGGCCATTCTTGTCCGTTCGGATTTCACGGAAGCCTCCGGCGGTAAACAGTCTGTTTGCCGTGTCTATTGCGGACCAAATGACCTACCCGGCGAACCAGCCGATGTAGAGCTGGATCACGATCGTGTTCACGATGTCGATGAAAAAGGCGCCGATCAGCGGCACGACGATGAAGGACCGGGGCGAAGGTCCGTATCGCTCGGTCACCGCGGTCATGTTGGCGATCGCCGTCGGCGTCGCTCCCAGCCCGAGACCCACATATCAGGATGCCATCACCGCGGCGTCATAGGTGCCGCCCATCGCGCGGAACACGACGACTCCGGCCCACAGCATAATTATCACCACCTGTGCCACCAGCATCAGCAGAAGCGCAATACCGAGGTCGGCGAGCGTCCAGAGTTGCAGGCTCATCAACGACATCGCGAGGAACAGGCCCAGACTGAGATCGGAAACCAGGGCCAGGGGTCGCGACTGTTCCGGCTTGGGCATCTTCACGCGCGGAAGCAGCCGCGGCGTCAGGTTGGTCACGAGGATGCCCGCGAACAGGCAGGAAACGAAAGTCGGCAACTGGATACCGAGCTTGTCCAGGCCGAGATCGATGTAGAGGCCGATACCGACGGTGACGGAAAGTACGAGAATGATGCGCAGTATGTGCCGGTAGTCGATCGGGATCATATCGTGTTCATGCTCCACACCGACGGTCTGGACGGCGTCGCTATCGGGCTCGAGCTTGTGGCGATGGACGAGAAACTTGGCCAGCGGCCCCCCCAGCAGGCCTCCGAGGATCAGGCCGAACGTCGCGCAGGCGATGCCGAGCTCACCCGCGAACCCGATGCCGTACTCGTCGCGGAATATCGGCGTCCAGGCGATCGCTGTCCCGTGACCACCAGACAGCGATACCGAGCCGCCGATCACGCCGACCAGCTTCTCGAAGCCGGTCAGCGTCGCGACGGCAACGCCGGTCCCGTTCTGGATGACGAGAAAAAACGCGGCTAGAACCAGCAGGATCCCGAGTTGCGCCCCGCCCTTGAGCAGGGTCTCGAATCGCGACGAGAGGCCGATGGTCGTGAAGAACACGATCAGCAAATTATCGCGCATGCCGAGCTCGAATTCGAACTGCCAGCCGGTTACAGCGTACAGCAAACCGAATACGATGGATGCGATCAGGCCGCCCACCACCGGTTCGGGAATGTTGTAGTCGCGCATGAACGCGCTCTTGCTGATCAGGAACTTTCCCAGGGCCACGACCACGATCGCAAGGATGATTGTTTGACGGCCATCGAGAACGATTGTTTCCACGATATTAACCTCCACTTTCTCGGCTCGGTCGGTCCAGGATTCCCTGCAGCGACAAGATTCACCGGTTTGCGGCCGCCACACCGTGTCCAGACACGATGCCGCACCAGCCGAAAACGTAGCACATGGGGGGAGTGGCGCGTCTATACCACTTTCGTCGTACCTGTACGGCACACCGTTAATCGCGCCTGTATACCACTAAGGTGTGATTGTCCCCCCCCCGCGTGCGGGATAGTCTGGTAACCGCTGGCGATGCGATTGGCAATTCCGTGCGAAAGCACATAGTTGAGAACAGTACACGTAGACGTAAGACCTACATCCTGGTGAGATCGTAACTCACCCGGTAAGGAGTTGATGGCCATGAGAATCCTGAGTTTTATCCTTCTGATCGCACTCATCTGTCCCATGACGGTCGGGGCGGAGGAGGAGAAGAAGAAGAAGGACGACACCGGCACCAATCCGGTGAACTTCACGTACGACTACCGCTTTATCACAGAGATGCAAGAGTTCACGTCCAACGGTGGGTCGCTGATCAAGCATACGATGGAGTGGAGGGCACCCCTGGGAGGAGACATAGGGAATCTCGGAGGCGGCCAATTTTTCGACAATTTGGGTAAAAGGCTCGGTCTGCGTTTCCGGGCATATTACCAGAATCTGAGCCGTAACGACCCTTCCAGCGAACCCTTCCAGTCCAACAGCGTTTCAGGTATCGGTGATTACGACGCACGCCTTCTGGGTATCGCATACACCAGCCAGAAGTTTGTCCTGGCCCCCGGGTTAGAGGCCTTCTTCAACTCCGCT
>CAYUDF010000440.1:0-3708 GCA_964443465.1 uncultured bacterium | reverse complement strand
GAGAAGTGTGCTCGGGGCAGGCGATGTGAAATATCCCATGGGCGCGACCGGTCGTTACGAGACAGTCGGCGGTAAATCGGTCGAGATTCATCTCTCGACAAATCCCAGTCACCTGGAATTTGTGGGCTCGGTCGTGATGGGCCGAACCCGGGCCCGGCAGGAACGGTGGGGAGAAGACGGGCGCGAGAAATACCTTACAGTAACCTGCCACGGTGACGGCGCTTTTGCCGGCCAGGGGATCACTTCTGAAACCCTGAATTTCGCAGATCTTCCCAGTTACACGGTGGGCGGCACGATTCGGATTGTGGTCAACAATATGGTTGGATTTACAGCCAAACCACCGTCCCTGCATTCGACCCGGTTTTCCTCTGACGCGGCAAAACGCCTGTCGATACCGGTCATTCGCGTAAACGGCGAAGACCCGCAGGCCGTCTGGTGGGCGGGTAAACTGGCCGCTGATTTCCGGGCGGAATTCCATACGGACATAGTCGTCGATATCATCGGTTACCGCCGATACGGGCATAGCGAAGTCGAAGATCCGACACTCACGCAGCCGCTCCTGTATAAAAAAATCAAGAAACACCCGATGTTGTGGGAACTGTACGCGCAGTCATCGGGTGAACCGGCTGAAGTCGTTGAAGAAATGAACAAAACCGTGATGGACAACCTGTCCGAGCACCAGGAGATCGGGCGCGCCAGCGAAAAACGACCGACCTTTTTTGAACTGCCGGATTTCTGGGGACGGTACCACGGCGGCCTTTATGATCCCAGCTTTGATTGTGATACCGGTGTTGACCAGAAGACACTCGTTGAGCTGGGCGAGAAGCTCACGACGGCTCCCGGAGATTTTCACCCGCACGCCAAGATTCAGAAATTTCTCGATTTGAGAAAGTTGATGGTGGCCGGTGACAAGAAAGTGGACTGGGGCATGGCCGAGGCGCTGGCTTTTGGTTCGATTCTGATCGGCGGAACCCGCATCAGGCTGGCGGGTCAGGACAGCCGACGGGGAACATTTAATCACCGGCACTCGGTGTTGATCGACGTCGAAAACGAAACCGAGTATGTGCCACTGCAACATCTGGGAAAAGATCAGGGGGAGTTCTTTGTGATTGATTCCCCGTTATCGGAAGCGGCGGCGCTGGGTTTCGAGTACGGTTACAGCCGGGAATTTCCCGAGAGCCTGGTTTTGTGGGAAGCACAATTCGGTGATTTCGCGAACGGCGCCCAGGTTATCATCGATCAGTTTTTATCGGCCGGAGAGGACAAGTGGAAACTGCTATCGGGTCTCGTGATGTTGTTGCCGCACGGATACGAAGGGCAGGGCCCGGAGCATTCGAGCGCAAGAATCGAGCGCTTCCTGGAACTGGCCGCGGAAGACAACATGGAGATCTGCCAGCCGTCAACTTCCGCCCAGTATTTCCACCTTTTGAGACAACAGGTTTTGCGCTCATGGACAAAACCACTCGTGTTGTTTATGCCGAAAAGCATGTTGAGAGCAGAAGTGGCCTGTTCGGACGTTTCAGAATTGCAGACGGGCCGGTTCAAACCGATAATTTCCGACAACGAAGTTGGCGAAGCGTCGACAATTCTTCTGTGCTCCGGAAAAATAGTGCATGAAATGCGCGCGGAGCGGCGCAAAAGAAACGCGATGGACAAGGCGATAATCTCGATCGAGCGGATTTATCCGTTTCCCGACAAGTTGCTCGCCGAAGAAATAAAACGCCACGGCGATTCGCGAAAGATCGTGTGGGTTCAGGAAGAACCATCCAATATGGGGGCGCTTACGTTTGTCAGGCAGAAGCTGAGGCCGATTGTCGGAAGAAGGCATGTCACCAGTGTGAAACGGTACGAAAGCCCCAGCCCGGCGACGGGTTCAACCAAGGCACACAAGCTTGAACAACAAACATTGATGGATGTGGCGTTTTCGCAGTAAAAACACAGCCCTGCGCAAGGGTCAGACAAGTTCAGCGGATAGTTCCTCCAGCAGATTTTCCAGCAGGGTGACGTGTTTTTCCGTCGTCCGGATGTTACCGATTGCGCAACGCGGGCAAATCCGTCCCCCGATTCGGGTGTGGGACAGAAAAACCCGGCCAGTCTTGTTGACGTTTTCGAGCAGGGTCTCGTTGATTATGTCGAGATCTTCCGGAGGCAGGGAGCGTGTCCCCGGGTTGAATCGGAAACAGACAGTGCTGAATTCAACCGGCGCCATTACTTCGAAATCCGGATGTGATTTGGCCCAGGCAGCGAATGACGCGGCGAGTTCGATATGACCGCGAATCTTCTTTTGCAAACCCTCCACGCCGTAATAATTGATCACCATCCACAGCTTTAGAGCGCGAAACCTTCTGCCGAGCTGAAAACCATAATCCATCAGGTTGGGCTGGTCGGCCTCGCCGGACGACGTCAGATAGTCGGGCACGAGTGAAAAAGCGTTACGCAACACATCCCGTTTGTTGCAGAAAAGTACACTAAGGTCGATCGGTGTGAACAACCACTTGTGGGGATTGACGACGATTGAATCGGCACGGTCGCATCCGTCTAATATGTGCTGTTTCTCCGGCAGGACGGCGGCGGCCCATGCGTAAGCGGCGTCGACGTGAAGCCATATCCCGTACTTTTCGCATATGTCGGCGATCGCGGGTACAGGATCCACGCTTGTAGTTGAGGTCGTGCCGACGGTCGCCACTACACACAGTGGCCGGCGGCCGGCGGAAAGGTCACGTTCGATCTCGCTCCGGAGCGCTTCCGTATCCATCCGGAAACATCCGTCCACTTTGATCCGGCGGACGTTGTCGGAACCGACGCCTACAACGATAGCGCCCTTGTCGATCGAAGAATGGGATTCTACCGACGTATAAACCGTCAGCGGGGGAGCCCCCGACATTCCTCTTTTGCGGATTTCGAGTCCGTCGAGCTGTTCCCGGGCGGCCGCCATCGCGACCAGGCTGGAAGTTGACGCTGTATCCAGTATCTGGCCGAAATACCGGTCGTCCAGTCCGGCCAGCTGTCGCAAATAATCAAGCGACAGAGTCTCCAGTTCAGTCAAGGCGGGGGAGGTTCGCCACAACATGCCGTTCACATTGAGCGCGGCCGCAATGAGTTCCCCCATGATTCCCGGCCAGGATCCAGTGATCGAAAAATAGGCAAAAAACGCGGGGTGATTCCAGTGTGTGATCCCCGGCAATATCTTGTTTTCGAAATCATCGAGGATGCTGTCGATCGTTCGTCCCTTCAATGGGGGAGTCTGTGGCAGTGAACCTCGGATGGTGCCGGGTTTGACGGGAGAGAGCACCGGGTATTTTTCCGGACAGTCGAAGTAATCCGAGATCCAGCGGGTTGCGCGTTCCATTGCGGCCACAAACTCGACTGATTCGGAACTGGATTCTGGCGTTGTCATACGGGCTCCCGCCTTGTGGCATTTTAAGCGACGAGTCCGATTCGGCAACGGTTCCGGCCGGTTTTGAGCGGCGCAAGGTTACAGATCCGTCCCGTGGCTACCCGCATCAAAACCCGAAACAGATAAAGATAGAATCAGATAAGCCGGATCGGCGCATGGTGGCAATATGTCAACTCGTAGCTCATGTTGTAAGCGAATAATTATCAGCATCTTAGCACGCCCGGCCTGTGGATGTCCACAGTTCTGTCCGAATCCGGGCTTCTTTAAAAAAAAGGGAAAATATATCCGTGTCTGACAGACGATTCGCAGGT
>CAYUDF010000439.1:0-3710 GCA_964443465.1 uncultured bacterium | reverse complement strand
ATAAAGGGAGGACTTAATATAGCAAGAAGGACGGTCGCCAAATATCGCGAACAACTCAATATACTGCCCGCGCGGTTGCGCAAGGAGTACTAGAGCGACGATAACTTGTTGGCAGTAAATCAGATATATAGCGTCAAAAGTCTTGCCGTTTCCCTGAAATAGACTATATTTATTAGTGAAACTACAACCAGGTAACAAGTGTTCAGTGATTATTTTACAGGACGCAAAAACTTATTGCTTTTACCCGCGGAAAATCACCGCATATTCCCTCCTGGATCGAATACGTTACAATTGTGTGTTCCCTCTCCGGCGCCGTGTGCCGGACGGGTTAATATCGTGTGGATGCTCCGGACGTTCCCTGTCGGGAAACCGGAGATTTGGTTTGTCCCAGTTGAAAGGGGTGGCCCATGAACATTTCGACAACTTCAAGACATTATGATCTCGCTCCGGCACTGAAAGATTACGCGGAAGGTAAAATCCAGCATCTCAAGAAATATTTCGATCATATCGTGAACGCCAACCTGGTATTTTCCCTGGAGAAATATCGCCACAAAGTGGAGATTTCACTCCACGTAAACGGAAAAGATTTTGTGAGCGTCGAGGAATCGGACGACATGTACGTGTCCGTCGATCGTTCCATCGAGAAACTTGAAAGCCAGTTGAGGCGCCACAAAGACAAGATCAAGAGGAGAAAATCCCAGCAGGGCTTGTCTGAAGTGACGGCGGAAACCCTCGAATCGCAGGACGACGAATTCGAAATTGAAGATGACGAGATCGAAATTGAAGATGACGAGATCGAAATTGAAGAAGAAGTGGATACCAGGGAAAAGGATTAGTCGTATCGGCCGCGTGGGGCACTCCGAGCGGCCGTTCGGAGCTTCGGAAAAAACAGAATGAAAAAGAAAACTTTCTCTGTAAAAGAGCTTTTTGAAAGTGCACGTGAGATGTTCCACCTGGAACTGGTCAACGGTATCGACGAGGGACCTCTTGACGTAACCGTAACGGATATCCACAGGCCCGGGCTTGCTCTCACCGGCTTTATGCAGAATTTTCTGAACGAGCGCATTCAGATCCTGGGTGAGACGGAGATTCTGTACCTGAACACGCGCTCGGAGCATGAAAAAAGGGAAGCGATTGAACGGCTGGTATCGATGCCCATTCCCTGTGTCATCGTAAGCCGTAATCTCGACATCCCCCCTGAGTTGATCGAAAGTGTGAACAAACACCATATTCCGCTGCTCAGGACCTCGATGCTCACCACCCCCTTCATACACGAATTGACGAAATACCTGGCCGACTACTTCGCTCCGACCGATATGCTGCACGGAACACTCGTTGACGTTTACGGCGTTGGCCTTCTGTTTACCGGCAGGAGCGGCATTGGCAAGAGTGAAATCGCGCTCGACCTGGTGGAACGCGGTCACCGCCTGGTGGCGGATGACACGGTTCAGGTGGTACGCATCAGTGAGGATACGCTGATCGGCAGGGGCCACGACCACCTCCAGCACTTCATGGAGATCCGTGGTATCGGCATAATCAACGTCCAGGACCTGTTCGGTATCCGGTCCGTGCGTATTCAGAAAAGGATTGAGGTGGCGGTGAATCTGGAAGAGTGGGACATGTCAAAGGACTGGAACCGCGACGGTCTGAAGGACAGCGTCGCTGCCATCCTCGGCGTCAAGATTCCGCAGGTACAGATTCCGCTGTTCCCGGGGAAAAACATCACGGTGATCTCAGAAGTGATCGCAATGAACCACATGCTCAAGGTTTATGGTATCAACGCGGCGGAAAAGTTCAACAATCTACTGATCGACATGATGAAAAGCGACAAGCAGACACGGCATTATCTGCGGTACGATACTGAATAATAAATTTCGGAAAGTGGAAAGTTATGGTAACAGGTCTGATTGTTACACACGGAAAACTGGCCAGGGAACTGCTGGAAACGGCGCGAACCATCTACGGAGAGTTTTCCAACTGTTACGCTGTTTCCAACGCACAGAAGTCACCGCAGGCGCTTAATGAGGAACTCGAGTCCATCGTCCAGGCTAATACGGATTCTGACGGCATCGTGGTCATGACCGATTTTTTCGGTGGCAGTTGCAGCCACGCCTGCCTGGCCGTCGAGCAGGGCCACGGAAACGTGCGGCTGGTGACCGGGGTCAACCTGCCAATGCTGCTTGCGTTTTTATATCGAAGAACCGAAGTCCCCTTTGATAAACTGCCGGGAGAGTTGGTTGACCGGGGAGTGAAGAGCATCAAGGAACTGAACGCGGAGAACCTGTAATGCCGCTTTGTCTCGTTCGCATCGATGACAGACTGATTCACGGACAGGTGGTGCTCGGTTGGGCGCGGGCGCTCAAACCGGACCGGATCGTGGTCGCCAATGACCGAATTGCCGCGAATTCATGGGAGCGGAAGTTTTACACGTCCAGCGTGCCGGCGCATATCAAGGTTTCGTTTCTGGAACTGGAAGAAATGGCGCGGCAGCTGTTGAACAATCTGTTCAAAAACGAAACGGTTATGATACTGATCGAATCGGTCCAGGACGTACACGCGATCGTCGAATTCGGGGTGACGCTGGAAGAAGTAAACGTCGGTGGTCTGCACTACAGGGAGGGCGCCCACGAGCTGCTTTCCTACGTTTTCCTGACGGATGACGACAAAACCTGCCTCCGCGAGCTGGTCAAACGCGGCGTTCGGCTAATGGCCCAGGATATTCCCGGAAATACGCCGAAAAACATCAACTCCCTCGTCGTCTGACCCCTTTTCCACTGAAAACATGTCCTCGCGCGCACTTTCGGTACTTCGGGAGATACCGGGAAGATGTGCTTGGAGCAACAGGCGCGGGTGGGGTAATCTTGTATCAAAACTGTCACTGACCACCTTAAACCAGTCTTGTTCAGAACGTGATTTTTCCTTTCACCTTTGAAGATATCGTAATCCTCACCGGCCTGGCCGGGTTGCTGGCGATTGACGAGCGGGTCGGATGGCACAGCCTGATCGCACAGCCGGTATTTGCCGCGGCTCTGGTGGGACTGGTCTTTGACGCGTTTGTCGTGGCCGTATCGGTGGGCCTCATTCTGGAACTGGTGTGGCTGTCTATACTGCCCATGAGGGGTATGAGACGGCCGGACGCGGTGGCCGGCGCCATTGTAGGAGCGGGCGCCGCGTGCCTGCTCATTCGGCATACAGGAGATCCTCGAACCGTGCTCGTTATTTCGTGGTGCGCCGTAACAGGTCTCATTTGCGGTGAATTCGCGGGAACCCTGGGGCGCAGGTTTCACATCCTCCGCGAAAGGGTTCTTGGCGGCTTTGTCCAGTCCGTCGGCGAACAGACAACGGTTGCTCCGTCGTTGACGATGTACATGCTGGGTTCCGTTTGTTTTGTGTTTGTGGCCGAAGCGATTCTGGTCGGTGTGATGCTGCCCGCCGCCGTTTTTGCCACCGAGTGGATCACGGCAAATGTGGGGGGCACATTCACAACCGGAGCACGGTTGTGGGCCGACCTTGTCCCCGCCCTGGGCGCGGGAGCGGTCATTCAGATGTACTGGCACAAACAGCAGAATCGTTATCTGGTCCTTTGCGCAGGTATTTTTCTTTTACTGTTGTGGTTCAAATGAACTCCAAAATCCGGCGTTTTGATATTTTTCGGGTGTTCTGGCGCCTGCTGTTCATACAGGGAATGCTCCATCCCAAGGGTATGCAGA
>CAYUDF010000438.1:0-3710 GCA_964443465.1 uncultured bacterium | reverse complement strand
CCGTCACCGAAACCGCCGGCCAGCCGCTGCCGATCGGCGACGGGACCGCCACCCGAATCACCGTCCAGTATCCGGAGACCGGGGGATACACGCCGGGTGACGCGTACGATATCTACATTGGAAAAGACGGTTACGTGACGCACTGGGTGTTCCGCCAGGGTGGCCAGGCGGAACCCTCGCTGGCAACCACGTGGGAAGACCACCAGCGGGTGGGGCCGATTGTTGTTCCCACCCGATTCAAATCCGGTGACGACGGATTTGAACTGTGGTTCTCGGACGTGTCGGTCAGATTGAAAGGTTTCGATCGAGTGTTGAAGGCGGAGTAAGACGTCAACTCGAGCGGCGACCACAGATTCCACCGCCGTTTGGATTACAAAACTGTGGAGATTTGTTATAATAGTCATACTCATTTTAATAATTCGTTTTTTCTAACTCGATTCCGGAAAAGGAAGTCCGATCATGTCGCACATTGACGTTTCCGATTTTAAGAAGGCTCTGGAAATCGGCCGTCCACCGAATGTCAGGGAGTTGTTTCCCAACTCCAGCGCACTCCTGGTCAGCGGTAAATTTATCGACAGGGCGATGCTGAAAAAAGGTAACGCGATGACCATCGCGGCCAACGGCAGAAACCGCCTGGTGCTGGCCGGCGCGCTGCGGGCAGCTCAGAAAGCCAACGCGGCCATCATTATAGAAATTGCCAAGTCGGAAGGCGGCGCCACCGCGTACTGCGCGGTGAATTACTGGAATATCGCCACCTACGTGGATGCCCTTTGCAATCAGATGGGTATCACGGTGCCCGTCGCAGTTCATGCCGACCACTACGGCATTAAAAGTGACGCCGACGTCGAAGTCGCGAAAACAGAAATACCCAGCCTGTTTGACGCCGGTATGACATCGATCGCCATTGACGCATCGCACCGGCCGGACGCCGACAACCTGCTGTCCAGTATTGAGCTGGCCGGTTATGTGCCCGAGTGGGCAAGCCTTGAGACCGAAGTCGGAGAGATCAAGGGCAAGGAAGGGTTGTCAACCGTCGAAGAAGCGACGTTTCTTATTCAGGGATTAAACTCCCATGACTATTTCCCCACGTGGATTGCGTTGAATAACGGCACCACACACGGTATCGAAGCGAGCGGCCAGGGGATCCAGGTCGGGTTAACGGCGGAAATCCACGAGGCGCTGGTGCCATACAACGTATCGGGCGCCCAGCACGGCACTTCGGGCAACAGCTCGGACCGCCTGCGGGAAATCGTTACCAAAACAACAACCACGAAAGCCAATGTTGCCACCGCGCTCCAGATGATATCGTGGGGGCTGAAAGTCAACGACTACGGCAACGCCATCCTCGACGACGACAAGAACTTCATCAAGGTCAAGGACGCCGGTGTGACCGAGACCCTGTGGGCGGAAATGCTGGAGTACGCCAAAGCCAACGAACTGAAGGGCGGCAACTTCAAAAAGATGAACCTGCCGTTTGAGAACAAACTGCTCCGCCAGCCGAAAGATGTTCGGGAAAGAATGATCGACCGCGTAGAGGATTTTGTTCACAACATGCTGGTTAACGTGTTCAACGCGGGGGATACCGCGCCACTCGCGATCGCGGAGATCCTGGAAGCGGGTTCCCACAATCCGGCGCCGCGGGCGAAACGGATCGAAGACCCGGCGGAATGGACGAAGGAAAAAATCGTCGAACGCGCGGCCACTATCGATTCGGACAAGGGTCCGGAAGGTGACTTCGAAGATTAGATTGTCACGCGGTAGTTTCTGATAACCGGCCGGTCGAGTTATGTCGAACCGGCCGGTTTTGTTTTCGCGTTTGTGTTAGGATAAGAAGGCCCGGAAGAGAGGTGGAAGATGATTTATATACGGATGTTTGTTTTTGTTGTTTTTGCGGGTGTCTGTCTCGCCGGAGTTTCAAATGGACAGACCGACGGTGAAAATCCGGACGCGTGGGAAGCGCGTCACAACGCTTACCAACCGCCGGAACAGGTGCTCGACGCGCTGGGTATCAAGCCAGGAATGGTAATCGCGGAAGTTGGCGCAGGCCGTGGACGCTACGTGGCGCACATGTGGCAGCGACTCGAAAACAGCGGAAAAATATACGCCAACGATATCGACGAGAGAAAGCTGGAGTACCTTCGTACACGGTGCGAACGCGACGGGATGAACAACGTGGAGGTTATTCTCGGGGGCGAGACCGACCCGCGGCTGCCCGAAGGCGAGATGGATCTTGTTTACATGATCAACACGTATCACCATGTCGAGAAGCCGATCGAGTTGATGGAACACATTAAACCCTGCCTCAAGCGGGACGGTCTGCTGGTCATCATCGAACACGACGCCGACAAGTTCCAGTCTGATACACACGCCACTCAACAGATCGACCTTTTCACGAGAGCTGCGGAGGCCGGGTTCAGACTGGTCCGTATCGAAACGTTTCTGGAGCGGGACAACATCAACTACTTTCGACCGGTGGAATATTTCGAGTGACACAACCCGGCGTTAAAAGAGAATTCGGCATCTTATCCGCCGCCGCAATCGTGATTGCCAACATCATCGGCGCGGGCATCTTTACCACGTCTGGAATACTGGCCGGCATGTTGCCCGCCGCGCGATGGGTGATGGCCTGCTGGTTTTTCGGCGGGTTGATTGCGATCGCCGGCGCATTGTGTTACACCGAGCTGGCCACCCGCATGCCCCAGTCGGGCGGCGAGTACGTCTATCTCAAGCGACTGTATCACCCCGCGCTCGGTTTTCTCACAGGATGGACCAGTTTTATCGTCGGTTTTTCCGCTCCTATCGCCGCGTCCGCGATGGGTTTCTCCGAGTACTTTTTCTCCGGATTCGACGACAAGTTTCTGGCGGCGGGTTCAACAAATCTGCTTGTTGTTAAAAAGCTGACGGCAGTGTCGATCATAGCGGTATTCACCGCGTTGCACTATCGGGGCGTTCGGGCCGGCACACGTGTGCAGAACACATTGACGGCGATCAAGATCGCGATCGTACTGGGTCTCGCTACGGCCGGATTGCTGCTCGGCGGCGACAGGGTGCTGCCGGCCGTTTCGGGCGGGTCGGGGCAATGGCAATGGACAGCCATTGGTACCGCGATGATGCTGGTTATGTTTGCCTACAGCGGTTGGAACGCCAGTGCCTACATTGCCGAAGAGTTGAAAAACCCCAAGAGATCGGTACCTGTGTCACTCATTGCGGGCACGGGTGTGGTCGTCGTGTTGTACATGGCCGTGAATCTTTTTATCTTCCGATCGCTGCCGTACGAAGAAACAAAGGGTGTGATCGCCATTGTGGAGCGCGCGTCGGTTGGGGTGTTCGGAGACTGGATGGGCCGGGGGCTTGGAATGCTGGTTTCGGTTGCACTGTTGTCCTCGCTCAGCGCGTACATCATTATCGGTCCCAGGGTGTATTTTGCAATGGCGCGTGACCGTTTGTTCTTCAACTTCGCGTCCGTGGTCCACCCGAGGTACCACGTTCCCGGGCGGTCAATTGTTATCCAGGGCATACTTGCCGCAACGATGGTGTTGATAGGTTCTTTTGAACAACTATTGATATATCTCGGATTTGCCCTGGGAATATTCCCGTGGCTGGCCGTTGCCGGAATCTTTATTGCGCGCAAACGGAAGATCGGCGACGAGACGGCGGTTAACGTCCCCGGCTATCCAGTGGTACCCGCCTTCTTTCTGTTGATAACATTA
>CAYUDF010000437.1:0-3729 GCA_964443465.1 uncultured bacterium | reverse complement strand
AGCCTGCCCTGGACGGCCGGATCGAGCCTTGATAAAACTTCGGGATCGACGCGACCGAGGTCTTCGGGATCCATCCGCTCAAAGACCTCCTCGCTCTCCCGGACGGACATGTAGTCCGTAATCGTGAAAGCAGCCTGACCGCCGGCGCCGACAGCGCCCTGGGCGATCTGATCTCCCCGGTATCGATCCGCGGAGCCTATCGTTCCGGATGCGTCGTCAGAAGATGGTGATGGCGAAAAGAACGAATAGTAGGCGATCGCGGCGACCGCCACAACGGCGACTACCGAGAAAATGACCTTGTACCTGCTACTCATGTGGACCCCCTTAGGGTTTATTGAGAATCGGACAGAGGCACTGAATTGAGATCGTTACAGAAGAACTACCCATGAGACATACAAAAGTTGGTGGTTTTTGGAGGATTTTTCCGGCGAGCGTAAATAATCCAGAACGGAGTCTCCCCGGAGGCGTCCTGACCACACGATTTTAACGTGTAACTTGACAATCAACGCGAATTTACTTTAATCGATCTCGAAAACGCGATCAAATCCGGCAATGCGAAAGATTTCGCGGATGTGATGGTTCAGTTGGGTGAGCTTCAGACTTTGACCGGATCCCGCCAGGCGTTTCTGCGTGCTGAGGAGCACACCCAGCCCGGCGCTGGAAATATAGTCCAATTGAGAGAAATCCACGACGGCGGAAGCGCTGAGATTGCCGAATATCTCTTTCGCGTCGTCCGCTTTTGACGCATCGAATCGCCCAAGGAGCTGGATCGTGCCATTATCGGCCTTGATTTCAAACACTACCGTTGCTCCAGTTGTTTTGTCAGCTCTACAGTCATTATTCGATTCTTGTACTCGTAGCTGAGCTTGTCGACCACCGAGCGGACCAGACGCAGGCCCAGTCCCCCGATTTGCCGATCCTCGACATCCCCGGTCACGCCCGCTTCCACGGCCGCTTCGGGGTCGAACGGATCGACATCCACGTCTACCAGCCTGACCGTTACCGCCCGTTTATCAACATCGATGCTTATTGTGATTTCGTTTCCGGTTCCGGTATTGTACTTCACCATGTTGGTGAACAGTTCTTCAGTCGCGAGTTTGATCGAAAACATCGTTTTCTCATCGACTGTGTGGTGGGACGCCGTCTCGGCAATGAAGCCGAAGATCGGGTCCAGCGAACTGTAGTTTCTCGGAAACGCTTTTTTCATGGCGATAGAGTTAAACTCCCCTAACCCTACGTCTGTATGTATGATCTGTCAAATATATTAAACACTATCCCGGACCCGATTGGAAGCAAAAATTGACAACTGTCTAATAAACAAACAGCGGCCGAGTTACCCCGGATGGGGTTTTCCGACGTAAACCACGCAATCGACTGCTTTGAAAGGGATTCCGTCCAGCATCGATCCGCTGATTTTTAGTTTTTTTACGTCTCCCGGCACTGCCGGACCGATCGCCGCTACTATATCCTGTGTGCTGAAAAAAAACGCCGCCCCTTAACAGGAGCGGCGTTTAATATCTGGTGGGCCCACCAGGACTTGAACCTGGGACCAACCGGTTATGAGCCGGTAGCTCTAACCAACTGAGCTATGGGCCCGAATTAATCAAACGCGGCGATTATACTGCAGTCGTTTCAGACTGTCAGTATGAATCGCCGCGCGCTATGCCGCCATCAGGCGGTATAGCGCTAAATAATCTCGGTATACCCCTTGAGCTTCCGTGACCGGCTCGGGTGCTGAAGTTTTTTCAGCGCCTTGGCCTCGATCTGCCGGACGCGCTCACGCGTGACGTTAAAGATAGTGCCGACTTCTTCCAGCGTACGAGGCGTACCGTCTCCCAGTCCGAAACGCAACCGGATGACCTTTTCCTCGCGCCGCGTCAGCGTCGACAACACCTTGGACAGCTGCTCTCTCAGCATCGCATGCGCGGCCGACTGGGCCGGCGATGTGGCCGAGAGGTCCTCTATAAAATCGGACAGGTTACTGTCTTCGTCCTCGCCGATCGGACGGTCCAGCGAGATGGGCTCCATACTGGCCTTCATCACGCTCTTGACCTTGTCCAGCGGGTAGTTGAGCTTTTTGGCCACTTCTTCCGGTGTGGGGTCGCGGCCGTTTTCCTGCACCAGCTTGCGCGCGGTGCGTGACACTTTGTTGATCGCCTCGATCATGTGAACCGGCACGCGGATAGTGCGGGCCTGGTCGGCGATGGCGCGTGTGATCGCCTGGCGGATCCACCACGTCGCGTAAGTCGAGAACTTGTACCCCTTGCGGTAATCGAACTTGTCCACCGCACGCATCAGACCGCTGTTTCCTTCCTGGATGAGGTCCAGGAATTCCAGTCCGCGGTTGGTGTAGCGCTTGGCGATGGCGATTACCAAACGTACGTTCGCCTCGATCATTTCGCGCTTCGCGCGCTGAGCCTGCAACTCGCCGCGGCGGATATCGCCGACAACGTCATCGAGTTCGTTTTTGGAGATGCTCTCCGACTTTTCGATTTTCCGGATTTCCGACTGGAGGAGTTTCATCTTCTTGTGGAAATCTTCCAGCATTTCGAGGGACCACGTTCCCTTGCCCTCGATCTTGATGCTCTTGCGCCGCTTGTTGGCCTTCAGCTTTTTGACCTGCTTGAACAGATCTTCGTACGACATCCCGATGAACTCTTCGTATTCGCGCAGCTTGTTTTCGTGCTCTTTGAGCTGGTCGCGCGTCGCGCGAATGTTGCCGACGATACGTTCGATCTGTTTGGGATTGAGCTGGAGTTTGAGGTACTCGGCCCACAGCTTGTTCTGTCTCAGTTCGAGAGAGCGCTCCAGTGTCGCTTTTTTAGCGGCGAATTTCTTGAGCTTCAGTTTTTTCTGAAACTCGACAACTTCCTTGCGGAGGTTTGTGATCCGTTTGATGGGCCTGAATCGGGCCTGGCGTTCTTTTTTACCCGAATAATGCGGGTGTATTCCGCCGGCTTCGATCTGGACCACTTCATCCAGTCTCATTTCCTCATTTTCGACGGCCGTGGCCAGTGTCTGGAGCTCGCGAATCGACGAGTCCATTGAAAACACAGCCTTGGCGACCATGATCTGGCCCTGTTCGATTCGTTTCGCGATATCGACCTCGCCCTGCCGGTTCAGCAGCGGCACCTTGCCCATTTCCCGGAGATACATCCGGACGGGGTCGTCGTAGCGGATGACCGCCTTGACGTCATCGTCGGGCTTGGCTTCCTCTTTCTCCTCCCGGCGCTTTTTAGCCTCCATCTTGAGGCGCGCTTTCTCGGCGGAGTCGAAGAAATCGATTTTTTCCTCGCTCAGCTTGTCGTACAGAACAACGATGTCTTCCGCGGAGAAATCGCTACCCACGAGGGTGTCGATTTCGTGGTTCAACACGAAGCCCTTTTCTTCCGCTACCCTGCGAATGTCCTCGATAACGTCATCGAATTTTTCGAGATTCATTCCGTAAATCCCCTTTGCTACTTGTTGAGGCGTTTACAGTTCGACCAGCGCTTGCTTCAATTTATGAAAATACTCCGCAACGGCAACCGCTTCTTCGCTTTCGGGAGGAAGCTCCTGCAATTTCTTTCGTAACTCGGTTAATTCGTCACGTATGTTGAGTTCTTTGATTCTTCGAATAGTATCTTTGAGAAGGATCTCAATATTGCCTGGCGGGAGTGGTATGAGGGCGATCTCAGCGGCTAGCCCCTCCAGACCGGCCTCCTCCGCCTTCTGGTGAAATTCTCGACC
>CAYUDF010000436.1:0-3742 GCA_964443465.1 uncultured bacterium | reverse complement strand
GGTCGATCCGAAGAAGGGTGGATCCCGTGCTGTTTCAGCACCCTGGCGATCGTGCTGCGAGCAACCCTGTGATCGAGGTGTCTCAACGCGCCTTGTATCCGGTCATAGCCCCAACTGGGATTCTCTTCGGCCATTCGGACAATCAGCTCACGGATCTCTTTCATCACGCCGGGCCGACCGACACGTTTGTGTGGATATGTCCACTTGGCGGCAATAAGTTTACGGTGCCACGCCAGGATCGTGTCTGGGGTCACGATGGTGGCAATTTGGCGCAAGACCTTCCGGCCCAGCGGCTTGCCTTTGGCAGCCAGTCGACGGCGTTGGTCGTCGGTGAAACGAAGCCATCTCCCGTCCGGTTTGAGTTGATCTTTCAGTACCCGGTTTTCTTCGACCAGGTACGTGATGATAGCTGTTTGTTTTCTCCCGATCCAGCCGGCGAAAGTAGCCAGGAGGAGTTGAAGATGGATAATTTCACTCATACAGGGAGTATATCAGGGGTGTAGTAAATAGTGCGGTCACAGTGCGTTCGAATTTTCGGACACTACGGGGGCCACAGTGCGTTCGAATTTTCGGATAGTACGCGGTCATTGACCGAGCGTTCACCGAACGAGCACCATTATTCGGGTCTGTTTGAAGTGGTTCGTTCGCAGCTCGTAGAAGTAGACTCCGCTTGCGACGTTGTTCCCTTTCTCGTCAGTTCCGTCCCAGGACACCGTGTATCCGTCGAGTCGCGGGGTCTGCATCCTGTCAACGACGGTCCGGACGAGCTGCCCCACCACGTTATAGATCCGCAGCGATGCGCGTGTCCGGCGCTCAATCACATAGTGGATCTTGGTCGTCGGATTGAACGGGTTGGGTACGTTCTGATCCAGACAGGACACCATATTTTCAACGGGGGGTGGCGGCGGTGGCGGATCATCGGGCGGTAACACGCCTCGGGAGATGAAGGCGCCGGCTTCAGAGTACACATCGACGAAGCCGTCGGCATTCAGGTCCGCGAAATAGACCGCCCCAAACGAGTAGTACGCCGGCGACACGTCCACCATAAGCTCGGTCATGTCGGTGAACTCGCCCCCGTTGTTCATGTAGAGGGTTCCGCTGGAGGAAATGACATCGGGGTAGCCGTCGTCGTTGAAGTCACCGACTGCGGCGGTGAATCCCACCGGAAGTTGACCAACCTCGAGACTGATGTCCTCGAACTCCAGGTTACCGTTGTTGCGATACAACACAGATGGGTCGTACAGTTTCGATTGCAGTAGGAACAGGTCCAGGTCGCCATCGCGTTCAACGTCGAGGAGGAACGGCCCACGCGAGTAAGCCGCGTGCCACGGCCCTGCCACGCTGGTGAAGTAACCGTCACCGTTGTTGTGGTAAACCCCGGGGCACCCACCCCAGGACCCCAACACCAAATCGGGCACCTCGTCTCCGCTGATGTCACCCACGGCGATGCGATACGCGCCCATTGTGATCCCGGACGTGGCCGTCACGTTGATGAAGTGGCCGCTCCCGTCGTTCTTGAGAACAACCTGGCCTTCTGCCGCGGATATGAGGTCCAGGTCGCCATCGCTGTCCATGTCGACCGCCTCTATCCAGGCAAGGCCGGTGATCGACGAGAGTCCCGACTCGTCCGAGAACTCGACGAACACCCCCGGCGAAACGCCGCGGAGAAACTGCACCGGCTTTTCCCAATAGACTACGACCAGGTCGAGCACGCCATCTCCGGTGAAATCCCCGGTCAACGCGTTCCTGGGATGCAGGCGCAAGTCGATCTGAGAGTTCTCGGTCACGTCAGTGAACCGTCCGGCGCCGTCGTTCAGCCAAAGTGAGAGATACAGTGTCAGCCCAACGATGTCGGTGGCGCCGTCGCCGTCGAAGTCAAGGGGCATGCCGCCTCCGGGGATCCTTGCGGCCCGGCGGAACACCGGTTGCCGGGTGACCCCGATGAATCGCGCGCTCTCATTGTTGTCAGCGAACTCGTCGTCCCAGGCCCCGCCGTCAGGATTCACCAGCGCGACGCGCATTTCCATCGGTTCATCGGTGTCGCGCGCGAAGTCGTCGAAGCTGACAACGCGGCTCTCGTCCGCTGACATCGAAGTTATCGTGCGTTCGGAACTGTAAAACTCGCTCCCGCCCGCGTTGAGCGTCACGCGGACCCCAACGTCGGTCGGCGCGTCGCTGAAATTGTGAAACTTGACCTCAGGCGTGACCGACAGCTCGGCGGTGATCAACGTGCGCGGCCACAGCACATCTACCAACCCCACGTCGAGCGGCGCCGGGGGATGGGTAAACGCGATGATGATCCACTCGGCCGTCGTCGGGTCCTGCATCCCCACCGTGTAGAAATGCCTCTTGATGTACACCTCGTAGGCGCCGTGCGACGCCAAGCGATGAATCACGTCGGTCCCACGTATCGTGTCCCATACCTCGACCGGGATGGTCGTGGACATCTCCACCAGCGCGTCGGGATCGGGACTAGTGAAACCGAACTGGACATCCGCGACCTGTTCGTTCGCGGTCGGATACAAAAACCGCCCACTACCCGCCCAGATCGTCTCGGCGTTTAGGACCTGCTTGCCCGTCAGACGACAGTCCGCAAGGGTGAAGCCGAAGTCACCAGCCGGGCGCGTGTAAACATAGAGATTCTCGAGACGTTCGTATCCGGGTTTGGGCAGGGACTTGCGATAGGACTGAGCGAACTCATACGCAGTCTTCAACCGAAAGGTCTGGTAGTCGAGACGGAAAACAGCGATGCGGACTTCGGTTTGGGCCGGCAGCCTCGCACCCTCGGGCTCCGCGTGCCCCGATACGGCGGCGATCACAAACAGCAGAGCCGCCACGCCGCGAGTCAATCTCATCGAAACCATTGCGGCTTCCTTCCTGCAGTCGACGATGAGGGGATACGTAATTAGTATAGCACTGAGTTGAAACGAAGTAACCCGGTTTCACAGGAAGAGCTGAAGCTGTATTCGTCCACCGAATTCACAACGCTCGTTAAGAGCCGTAAGATGCCCTCGAACGGCGCTTTGTGCCGGAACGCCGGGTGAGGCACAAGGGCCAATTGCGTATTGCCGCTGCAGGCGCACACTTCTGCCCGGACGCCCTGACCCCGTCGCACGAATTCCAGATCACGCCGCTTTGCGAAGCTCGACGACGGGCAGGTGTCGCCTCCCTTCAACATAGCCCACCACGAGAGCCAACCTCACGCCACGCTCGCCTCGAATCGCCGTCCGTGGCGAGGCACAAGGCCCCGTGATTGGCCAGTTCCCGCGAGGTTCAAACCTCGGCCCGGCGGTCGCAGGTCGAAGACCGGCGTAGACCTCTCTCGGTGTCCGTCCACCCAGCTCCTGACTGGGGCGGTGCTCATTATACCTGTGCCTTCCAAAAACTCCGTCCCCTTTGCCGCACTTTCAGTTAGGTGAATGCCTCCATATTCCGAGGAGGATTACGCCCGGCCCCAGATGGTACCAAGTGCGTTAACCAAATCCCGAAGCGAAGTTCAGAATCCGAGACTCTGAGAGCAGTTTGGCCAACCTCATCGACTTAACATTGCATGTGGATAGTTCGTTCGGTTAACGGCAACCCGATTCTTCCCTTTTGGAAGGCTCCGTTAAGTGCACCGATTCTTTGAAGATGTGGGAATTGAGATTTCTGTGTTGTTGGGCAGATTGTTCTCAAATTGACAGTTTATGAAGAGGGTTACAAACGAAGTTGGCTCCCCGGGAGCAACCCTCTTCATAACCAT
>CAYUDF010000435.1:0-3747 GCA_964443465.1 uncultured bacterium | reverse complement strand
CTGCTCGTGGGTATGCTGGCAATGCTCGCCGACCTGATCGTCAAAAGAACGGACCAGCCCAGAGACTAGTATGAAACGAAAATGGTTATTTCAGGCGATCGGGATAATCATATTTGTTTTCATTCTGTGGAAGCTGGACATCAATGCGGCGATTGCCCTACTCGCTGATACCCGACTGTCCTTACTCGCCCTCGCGCTGGTTTTAACCGTGCCGTTTGTACTGATCAAAGCGTGGCGCTGGAAATACCTGCTGCGTATGCAGGGTATCGATTACAACACCCGGGACTGTTTCTACGCGTACCTGAGCGGTATGTACCTGGGCCTGGTGACTCCGGGACGGGTCGGCGACTTTGTAAAAGTCGTTTACCTGAAAAAGGACAAGGAAGTTGCCATGAGCAAGGGGGTGACGAGCGTCATCGTGGACCGTTTGTTCGACCTGCTCCTTTACGTGACGATGGCGGGCGCGGGTGGCCTGGCGTTTGCGCTGTCCGGGGATATTCTGGCGGTGATATTTGCCTTCTTTCTGCTGTTAATCGCCATACTGTTGATTTTTTTAAACAAAACGGTTCGGAACCTGGTGCTCGGAACGTTGTTCAAAATCCTCCTTCCCAAAAAGGCCAAGGAGGGGGCGGAAGTGAGGATCGAATCGTTTTACAGGGGCGTTGACCAGTTCAGGAGTTTCCGCCTGGTTGTGCCGCTGCTCCTGACCCTGTTGACCTACGTGGTTTTTTACACGCAGTGTTTCCTGATCGCAAAAGCGATCAACATCCCGATCAGTTTCATGCACGTTGTGTACTGTATTTCGACGGCCAACCTGGCTTCTCTGATTCCGATATCAGTATCCGGGATCGGTACGCGCGACGCGACACTGATCAGCATGTTTGCGGTGCTGGATATTCCCAAGGAATCGGCCGTTGTGTTTTCGATCCTTTTTCTGTTTATCTCCAACGTGTCGTCCTGCCTTATCGGCGCCGTCGCATGGTTCAAGAAACCGGTTGATTTCAAGACCTGGTAAACGATCATGATTCACGAATCGTTGATATCCGGTCCGTCCTATTTACTGTTCGGCCTGTTGTTTGTTGTGTTCCTCGTCCTGCCGGGTACACTACTTGTCAACCTGCTGTACGGCCGGCGTATCCGCGATCCGTTCGTCAAGGTTCCCCTGTCGCTCGGCTTCAGTATCGCGATTTTTTCCTTCTGGTGTCTGGCCGCTTACTTCGCCGGAGGCGGCGCGCGGTCGGTGATGGTGCTTTCGCTCGCTTCCACGGCTGCGCTGCTTGTGGCGAATGTGGCGCTGTGGTTGCGGTCGCGTACCGGCGCGAATCACTCTGATACACCGATACCGACGGATGAAGGTCAAAACTACGGTCTGGCGTTGCGGTTGTTCCTGTGCGCTCTGCTGGCCGTCGTGTTTATGCTGGTGTTGTCCCGCGGCGCCGTATTTTCGTGGCAGACGGACTCCCTGGATCACGTGGGCACCATTCGTGAAATCGTCGAGACCGACAAAATATTCCCCACAAACTCTTTTTACGCCGGCGAAGAGGGGCTCGGCGCCGACCCTCGAAAGGGCCTGTTTCATACCGCCGTGGCGATCCTGTCGATTTCCGCCGGACTCGAACCCTACAAAGTGTGGATTTGGCTGCCCAGCCTGCTGTTCCCGATATTGCTGCTCAGCTTTTTTGTGTTCTGCAGGGAACTGTTCGGCCGCAATAAAACGGCGCTGGTTGCGTCGATCCTGTTTGTCCTGTGTATCGAAGCGATCAACCGGTACGTGTTGCGGGCGGCGGGATTTCCCGCGCAGGTGGCGTGGCAGGTCTACCTGGTCGCGCTGTTGATGTTGTTCCGGTACCTGCGGGCGGGGGACTGGCGATACCTCGCCGGAGCTGTTGTGCTGGGCAGTGCCACCGGGACCGTTCATATCTACTACTTCTTTCAGTTCGGACTCGCGCTGATTGTTTTTCTGCTGTTTGCGCTGTTGTTCCGGCGGCACGACCGGCGGTTGATCACAACCCTCCTGACAACGGGAATCCTGAGCGCCGCTATATCGATTCCGTTTCTTGTGGTCAAGTACCAGCTGTCGTATTCGGTGGATAATCCGTTTGACGAACAACTCCGGTGGGTGCTGTTTCTCACCGACAAATGGTACGTCGTGAATCCCGTCGAACCGTGGAACCTGGTGGGACCGATGGCGATATTTGCCCTGGTATTGACGCCGTACCTGTGGAAGAGAGCAAAGCAGAATGCGGGGATACTGTTTCTGTTCGCCACGATGGTGGTCACGCCGCTGATCATTTACAACCCGTTGCTGGTGCCACCGCTGGGTGATTTGTTGACCGCCGGCCTGGTGAGAAGGATCGTATTTCTGGCGCCGTACGTTGCCGTGCTTGGATATTTCGTGACGTTGATGCTGGATGACCTGAAAACCGGCGCCGGTCGCCTCGCCAGGGTCAGGGCAGCGCTGTTTCTGGCGCTCCTGGTGGTGATGTTACTGCCGTACGCGGGCCGGTTTGCGCAGACGTTCAGCCGTGACCAGATGGACTTTGAACGAAAACACAGCGCGTTTATGTGGTACACAGCGCTGGAATACCTCGAGGACGAGACCGACTCGCCGGGTGTTGTGTTGAGCGACCCGTGGACCAGTTACAGCGTGCCGGCATTCACCAAACATCACATCGTGGCCGTTCCCATCGGCCACGCGTCTCCCAAAGATGCCCGGAACGTGTACAGGGTGCGCGACGCGATGGACGTGCTCAATCCGTACGTCGATATCGAAACCACCCGGGCCAGTCTCGACCGTTATCACGTAGATTACGTCGTGCTCAACAACACGTTTACCCAGCCGATTGTTGCTTTCGGCTGGGCGCTGGACCCGCGGACGTACAACAACCGGCGCGACAAGTTTGAACTGAATCCCGGCTTGTTCCAGCCCGTGTACAACTTTGGTGGCGTGGAGATCTACAAGTACGATTCGTCGGGCAGGTCGAGGGGGGGCGGCGCGCCCAAGCTGCCGTTTGTGTCGGCGGAAGCTCCCGACCTGGCGAATCCGGTTAACGCCGTGTTCGAAGACCAGTTTGTGCTGCTGGGGGCGGAAGTCGACAGGCCATCGGCCGTTCGCGGGGCGATCGTCCGCATCAACTGTTACTGGCAGAAAACCGGCGACGAAACTTCGCCGGCGTACTACCGGGTGTTCACCCGGTTTGACACCGACTACGAAAAAAACGCGTTATACCGGCCCGGCTGGAGCAAGGTGTACCGCTACGGCCTGCAGAAGCTGAGGGGGCTGCGATACCGGTTCCGCTCCGACCACAACCCCGTAAGCAGCGCCTATCCGCCTTACCGGTGGCGCCCGGGTGAAGTGATCGAGGACACGTACCTGGTGCGTATTCCGATGGACGTCGCGCCGGGTAACTACGACATCAAAATCAGGATGCGCGCCATGCCGTTCAGCCCCAACTACTACCTGGGGGATTTCCTGAGGGACGACGACGTCTACAGCGGTGTGAAGGCAGCGTCAATCGAGATAACAAGATAGCGGGGCTGGGGGCGAAAAACACCGGTTGATTTGACCGAGACTTTTGTCTAGAATACAGGGAGTTGAGGTACTTGGATGGACACCCGGCGCCAGTGCGGACCGGGGGTCCTTTTTATCTAGGTCCCATAACCCGCTTTTTTGAAAATACTTACCCTTCGGGGGCGGCATAGCCAAGTGGCTAAGGCGACGGTCTGCAAAATCGTTATCCCCGGTTC
>CAYUDF010000434.1:0-3747 GCA_964443465.1 uncultured bacterium | reverse complement strand
GGCTTCACATTATGGCGCGACGCTCAAGGGCCGGCTTAACCCCTGAACACCGTCCACCTTGACCTCCGATGGTCAGAGGCGTGCGGATACGCGGGGCGAGAGGGACGTTTGGAGGCGAGCCATAATATGAGGGTCGATCTGCGAGCCGAACAAAGGCCGAGGCGACCCGTCATGGCTGGTACTGCGACGTCTGAGGGAGCCGCAGGGGAGCTGTGCCCGGCTCGCGCCGCTTATCCGTGCGCCCTATTTCCCGGAAGCTGTGCAGGTGAGGAGAAGGAGCTTACGCGCTACCCGATATGGAGGCTCCGTAACAGCCGAAAGTCGTTGACTTCAGGCAAGCTAAGTGCTTATTTTTCCTTGACAACTCTGCGCGTAGCCCGTATAAAGGGGGCAGGTTCACCCCAAGTGGAATCACAAATCCGCATCCGAAACCTTGAAAACCATGGGTACGCGATTAGCTACCTTCCCAAGTAGATAATCAACATGAAATCACGCACTTGCGGCTCTCAAAAAGAGCTTGTGGGGCGATTCACAATTCAAGTTATAATCGATGTGGTTGAGTGATCCCGGAGGACATACCGAAAAAGCCACGATTTGCGTCGTGAACGGAGGGTTATTAATGGATAAATTCAAGCGATATATCATCCCAATCGCCATGCTTCTTCTTTTTGCTTTCGTGGTCGCCGGTTGCCAGTCGGTGGCAACGACCAGTGCGAAGCTCCGCAACCAGGAAGGTAATTTCGAGATGGCCATCGATCTTGCCAAACAGGGACTTGCGGAAAATCCCAACGATGCGGAAGCCTACTTCCAGCTGGGAGTCGCTTACAGCAACCTCGACAGCGTCTCACTGGCCTACGACGCTTTCGTCAAAGCGAAAGAACTCGATCCCAAGAAAAAGGCCGACGCCGATAACAACATTCAGCACAACTTCGCCAAACATTACAAACTCGGCCAGAGCGCGTTTAATCGCGAAGATTTTCAGAACGCCGTGGACGAGTTCACGATGGCCACAGCTGCCGATCCGACACAGTCGCTCGGTTATTACAACCTCGGTGTTGCCTACTCCGAGCTGGCCAAAAACGTCGACGAAAAATATTACAACAACGCGATCGAAGTGCTGGACAAAGTTCTCGAGCTGTCGAACCCCAGCGAAAGCCAATATGTTAACGCGCTCGGTTTCACCGGCAAGGCGCTCGCCGCGCTGGGCCGTGAAGATGAAGCCCGTGAACGTTTTGAGCGGCTCATCGAAGAAGACCCGACGAGCTACGAAGTCATTGAAAATATCGGCACTGACTTGTTGACCGCAGAGCGGTGGAAAGCAGCCGCTATTTTTCTTGAGATGTCCGCGGACGCAAGAGCCAAGATCGGCGCCGAGGATTTCACGCTGTACTACAACATCGGCGTTGCCAACTACCAGCTGAAGGACGAGGATCCTGCCAGGATTGACCGGGCGATCATGTACTACGAAAAAGCACTCGACGTCCAGCCGGATGAACCTCAGACTATTTTTAATATCGAAGTTGCGTACGTCGCCAAGGAAGACTGGAACAACGCGATCGACTGGGGCGAGAAATACGTCAGCATCAACAAAGACGATCCCAGGGGCTGGCGGTTGCTGGCTCGCTGCTACAGCGAAATCGGGGAGCAGGCAAAAGCCAGGGAAGCGCTTTCCAGGTTTGAGGCGCTGCAGCAGGACGGTTGACAGTCCCGTCAGAACCTGACGATTGGAATGGATATTGCATTGTTAAAGGACTGAATTTTCGGCTATAAACCGGGCGCCCTCCGGGGCGTCCGGTTCAGCCGGATAACTCTTTGACTGCCAGGAAATTACCCTCAAAACGAGTTTCCCGAAAGAGACGAAACAATCTCCCCCGGTGTGGAGTAGTTAACACCGTAACCATCAATAACGGAAAGGCGTGAACTTAACCTTCACTTCTCACCTCCCCGGCGTTTCGCACGCAGGGGTAACCCTCACAGACTGACCTGCTACAGGAGAACCTACATGGATATAGCCGAACTCAAAGGCAAGACTATTATGGAGCTGCTTGACGTTGCCCAGGATCTTCGCATCGAAGGCACCAGCAGCATGCGTAAACAGGAACTGATCTTCAAGATTCTGGAGGCACAAACCCAGCAAAACGGGTTGATTTTTGCGGAGGGTGTGTTACAGGTACTGCCCGAAGGATACGGGTTCCTGCGTTCGCCGGACTACAACTACCTCCCCGGCCCGGACGACATTTACGTTTCGCCATCCCAGATAAAAAAGTTTGATCTTCGCACCGGCGACACGATTTCCGGTCAGATACGATCACCAAAGGATTCCGAGCGATATTTTGCGCTTCTCAGGGTGGAAGCCGTCAACCACGAACACCCCGAAGTATCAAAAGCCAAACCGTTTTTCGACAACCTTACTCCACTTTATCCAGAAGAGATTCTCAATCTGGAACACGACCCTGAAGACCTCTCGACCCGGCTGATCAACCTGCTCGCTCCGATCGGCAAAGGGCAGCGCGGCTTGATCGTTGCCCAGCCGAGAACCGGTAAGACGATTCTGTTGCAGAAGATCGCAAACGCGATTTCCACCAACCATAAAGAAGTGGTACTGATCGTCCTGCTCATCGACGAGCGTCCTGAGGAAGTTACCGACATGGAACGTTCGGTGAAGGGCGAAGTGATCAGTTCGACGTTCGACGAACCGGCGGAACGTCACGTCCAGGTTTCCGACATGGTGATTGAAAAAGCGAAACGACTGGTGGAACACGGCCGCGATGTGGTGATTCTGCTCGACAGTATCACCCGGCTCGCCCGCGCACACAACTCGGTCGTACCTCATAGCGGCAAGATTCTCTCCGGTGGTGTTGATTCGAACGCCCTGCAGAGGCCTAAACGATTTTTTGGCGCCGCTCGTAATATCGAAGGTCACGGCAGCCTGACGATTATCGCAACAGCGCTGATCGACACGGGAAGCCGTATGGACGAAGTTATTTTTGAAGAGTTCAAGGGCACGGGTAACATGGAACTGGTTCTTGACCGTCGTTTGAGCGACAAGCGGGTGTACCCGTCGGTCGAAATATTCCGTTCCGGCACGCGTAAAGAGGAGTTGCTTATCGAGAAGAAGGACCTGGACAAAATCTGGATTCTCAGGAAATTCCTCAACGAAAAACCGCTCATGGAAGCGATGGAGTTCCTGCTGGACAAGATGCGGAAAACCAAGTCCAACGAGCAGTTTCTGAGGTCAATGAACACTTAGGCATGGGTAAAATTGGGGGTTGCGGGGAAGGCCTTTAGTGACTATACTTTACAATTCAGTATCATATTTGAGCAGGAGCAGAAGGAAATGAAGAAAGAAATACATCCCAAATACCATCCCGTTGTATTCGTCGACCCGAGCGTCGGTGCGGAGTTCGTAACCCGGTCCACGATGACCAGCAATGAAAAACGCGACATCGACGGCGTGGAACACTTCGTCATCAAGATGGAGATCTCGTCCGCGTCGCACCCGTTTTTCACCGGTAAGCAGAGATTCGTCGATACCGCCGGCCGCGTGGAGAGGTTCCGGGCCAAATACAATTACAAGGACGCAAAGTAGTCCCTGGTACATATATAGCTCATGTCAGAAAAACGAGTACCTGTCGGCGGGCAGGCGGTCATCGAAGGTGTGATGATGCGCTCGCCGACTTTTTATGCCACCGCCGTAAGAACCCCCCAGGGCCGGATCGTCATCCAGAAGACCCGGTACTCGGGGGT
>CAYUDF010000433.1:0-3755 GCA_964443465.1 uncultured bacterium | reverse complement strand
AACGTATCAGGACGGGAAAGCCGTCCCATTTCACTGTGCCGGATCCCACGATGACGCCGTCTACCCTGGCACGTAATTCGTCCATCAGGCGCCGGTCGTGTTCGGTGCCCAGGGTGAGGTGCTCGCGGCGATAGGAGGATATCTTGCCGTCGAGGCTCATGGCCATGTTTACGGCGACATGTGGACGTGCGTTTTTGCGCGTCATGAGTGTCCTTTTTGTAACTTTGTCATGGCAAACATTCTATCCAACCGAGCCGTTTGTGTCACTAGTAAATAGTATCAGTGTGGAGCTGATAGTAATATAATACCGCCATGTCGAAACCACTCGTTTTATACCTGCACAGCGATTCATACGACCGGATCTACCAGGCGATCAACATTCTGATGACCGCGACAAGTACCGGACGGGACTGTTACCTTTTTCTTTTTTATCATGCGCTGGGGGCTTTCACGGCCGGCGCCTGGGACGATATGAAAGTTGCCCGCTCATCTGGCCGAATCGAAAACGTTCCCGACCAGCAGCCACCGTGGCAGCAAAAGCTGGAACGCGGTTTCGAACTGGCCAACCTTCCGTCGCTCTATGAATTACTCGACCGTGCGAGAAATGCGGAGGGATCGCTGGCTGTGTACGCCTGCAGTAACTCCACACAATATCTTGGCCTGGATCCGGCTGATGTAAAAAAACACGTAGATGAAATAGTGGGCCTGGCTACGATGCTGGAGATAACCGACAGTGCGGGCCAGGTGCTCTACATCTGAGTTACTGCTTCTGTTTTTGTTTCTTGCTGCCCGCCATTTTTCTCAAACGGCGCTTGTAATCGTGTATCTGCCTGTTGCACTGCCTGGCTTTGGCGTGGTCCTGTTGTGATATCGCGTCCTTTTTTTCCTGTTTAAGGGCGCGGATAAGTTGTTTGATCCCGCTTTTGTCGAGCGGACCCTTCGTTTTCGTTTTCGTCTTCGTCTGCGACGACTGGGTCGCCGACTGGGCCGGGGCCTTTTCGGGAGCGGTCTTCGTCTGCGACGACTGGGTCGACGACTGGGCCGCCGACTGGGCCGTCTCCCCGGCGCCTTCGTGTTTCAAAATGAGTTCGATCAGCTCGTCCTTTTTCATGGACGACAAGCCTTTGACGTCGGGGATCTTTTTGGCTTGTTCCTTGAGATCGGCAACGGTCAGTTTTTTGAGGGCGTCCTTATCCATCGCTCCGCTCCTTTTTCACGGGATGAGTTCGAGGTCACAAACATGTTACTCTACACTCGCTTGACACGGCAAGAAACATCGGAAAATAGTGGACTTTCACTTGGTAAATGGTGTAACATGAAGCTACTAAAGGAATAATCGGGGATGGCCGGAGGTTTCCCCGCTTTGCGGCCGGTTTTTTTGTGTGAAAAAAGTGAATTAAACGTTGCTTTTTACGGCCATACCCATAGAATTCAGATAGAGTCTGTCGGGGTTTCGTGTGTGCCTGTTTGTGCCCGGCTGGCCTAACCGATTGAAATTAAAGATTTTTAAAAAATCCCTTCCCTGTTGTTGCACGGTTTCTGCCACTGCACAGGATGTTGTTTCTCCCCGCAGCATCCTACTCGCAGGCAACGCGGGGAAGGACTTTTTTGGGGGGGCGGGGTGCCGGATTACTCGTTTGTATGAGTCGCACCAGTTGGCGGGGATGTATTGTACAGGCTGAGATCGATGCCGTTGGGCAGCGCCATGAACAGCTGGACCAGCTTGACTTCGTCGTCCGTGATGTGGTCCGGCAGAGGTACGCTGGCATACATGAGATAGCCCCGGGGCAGGTGGGCAAGCCGCAGTGTATGCCCCAGTTCATGCAGCAGTATTGACCACAGTTTTTCTTCCCCCAGATCATCGATGATGTGGATATAACCCCCGACCGGATACCCGTCGTCATCCTGGTCGATGTGGGCATATCCGATCTGCGGTTCGATTTCTTCCCGTGTTTTAAATATTACCTCGATCCCGTTTTCCGGGGGAGTGTCGACCACGTTGAAAATGGCCAGGCCCGTTCGGTCGTTCCACTGTTGTGCGGCTCGCCGTCCTGAGTCTCCGTAATCCAGTCCCTGGTCGTTGACCAGTGGCGCAACGTACACATCGATTGGATACGAGTACCATTTTTTGAGAGACCTGTTCCATGATGTAAGGCCCGCCGCCTGAACACACAGTTTTAAAAGATTCTGACCCAGCGGATTGTCCGTGGGCGTGTACGCCACGACCGGGTGATCCCCGGTGATTTTGTCGGAGAGGTCCGTCGCCAGGTCGTAGTTGTGAAACAGGATTCCGGATTCTCCGGAACGCATGGCGATATTGATTCTTCCCGAGGCGAGATCGTCAAGTTGAAAGAAACCGGAGGGGTCGGTATAAACCTTATGCACGCGGCTCTCCGTCACGGTGACTTCAATGCCCTCGACTGCTTCGCCGGAGAGCGGCTCAAAACACACACCGGATACAGCATAACCCGTTATGTGAACGTAGGCGGGATCGCTGGGGGGTGAGCCGTTCCCCGCTCCATCGTAGCTCCGGATCGCCACGTACAAGTCTTTGCCACGGGGTGGTGAGGTGAAAGAATACTGTTGCCGTGATCCGGCGGGCGCCGGTTGCGGGGGATCGGGCGCCGGCAAAGATACGTTCCAGTCGAGTGGCAGAGAGTGTGTGTAACGGATCTCGTAGCGGTGGACGGTATCCCGGCTGGTGTCGTCTCGCGGTGCCGTCCAGGTCAGGGTTGCGCCGCCGCCGACAGACGGATAGACGAGATCCAGATCGATTGGTGTCTCCGGCGGTACCTGGTCGGTCGTTCTGACAGCGGGTCCGGTCGGCGCCGGAGCATCCGATTCAGAACACGCGATCAGCGCGGTCAACAGGACAACCGCACAGTGCAGCAGTATGAAGTGTTTGTTTATCATGATTCAGCGGCCGGTCCGGCAGGGGGAGTACAACTGTAGTATAACCACGAGTTTCAACCGTATCAAGCGGGCTTTATCACTGGACCCACCTTGGGGTGATTGCTATACTGGAAAACCGAACCGGCGACTCTTTTTCTCCCCCCTGCGACCCGCCGGCATTTTCACGTGTTTTGTATAAACGGTGGGTCTGAATGCATTTTAACCTCCCATACAGAATCACAGTCAGTCGCTGGATGCTGCGGTTGGGGCTTGGTCTGGTTCTTGTGGTATCGATCATCGGGGGCCCTGACGGTGCCCCTCTCGCGCAAACCAGCAATTCAATGCGTATTCGTTCGATAGGCGACAGCTTTGCCGGTATCGTTGATGATCCGCACACCGACGCCTATCTCAATCCCGCCCGTGTGGGAGATTTGATAAACCGGCAGATTTATATGGCGAGATTGCCGGTAGAGTATCTTGGATTCTACTACCCGGACGCCGGCGGGCTATATAATTCTGTCTCATATGTTTTCCCGAACGAGACCGTTCCCGGCGACTATGCTTCCGGCTGGTACAGAAATTTTACACCCTACACGCTCGGATTCGTTACACCCATATCCGGCTCGGCCAAAATGTCACTCGTCGTGGACCTGGCGGCCGACGGCAACGACGCCCTGAATAACTCGGATGAATTGCGCGTCATTACATATTCGGGTGACGACCGGGTAATGTTGAACCGTTACACCTATGGCAGGGAACACAGCTTGTATCATGTCGTCGCCGACGCGGCGATCGGCACCGGCAGCCCCGAATCCGGAGGCGCGAGATTCGGGGTTCGTCTCACGGTGGGGTACGACCAGATG
>CAYUDF010000432.1:0-3757 GCA_964443465.1 uncultured bacterium | reverse complement strand
TGCTGGGAGTGGACTGGATGACGGATCTTTCCCGGGCAAAGCAGGTCGCGGGCAAATCGTTCGCGTTACAGGGAAACATGGACCCGACCGCGCTGTACGGCAGCCGGGATATCATGACTCGGGAAGTCGACAAGATCCTCGAGGTGTTCGGCTCCGGGAGTGGCCACGTGTTTAATCTCGGTCACGGCATTCTTCCCGATATATCCGTAGACAACGTCAAATTTCTGGTGGACTACGTTCGTGAACGCAGTACAAAGCTGCACGGCCAGGCCAGGGGCTGATACCCTCCGGTAAATTCCGGTAATTAAAGGGAAGGAACCCGTACCATGTCCAGGGACAAAATTTCCGTCGATATCGATTTCCTGAAGAAATACGACCGGGCCGGTCCGCGCTATACCAGCTATCCGACGGCTCCGTATTTCCACGACGGCGTCGATCACGACGTGTACGTGACTCACATCGAAAATGACGACAGAAACAACGCTGAGCGCGACTTGTCCCTCTATTTTCATATTCCGTTCTGCGACACCCTCTGCTATTTCTGCGGCTGCAACCAGATGGTTACCCGGAACCAGCAGAAAATCGAAACGTATCTGGAGTACCTGTTCAAGGAAATCTCCATTCTCCGGCCATTCATAAACAAATCCCGCAAAGTCGCGCAGATGCACTGGGGAGGCGGCACCCCGACACATCTTAACCCCTCCCAGATAAGAAGGCTGGGAGAAGTCATCAAACAGAATTTTGAATTCAACGAAGACGCCGAAATCAGCGTCGAAATCGATCCCCGTGAGCTGACACGCGAACACGTTGAGGCGTTAAAAGAAGTCGGGTTCAACCGATGCAGCATGGGTGTGCAGGATTTTAATCCCAAGGTCCAGGAGGCGGTCAATCGCGTACAACCCGAAAGTGTGACGCGGCAAACGGTCGAATGGGCCCGGGAACTCGGTTTTGAGAGCGTGAATCTCGATTTGATGTACGGGCTGCCGTTCCAGTCCGTGGAGACTTTTGACCTGACGATCCGGAAGATACTGGATCTCGATCCGGACAGACTCGCCGTGTTCAACTACGCCCACCTTCCCCACATGATCAAACATCAGAAGGTCATCAAGGAAGAGTGGTTACCCGGTCCGGACGAGAAGCTGAATCTCCTCAAGCTGAGCATCGAGCGACTCACCGAAAACGGCTTTGTGTATATCGGGATGGATCATTTCGCCAAACCGGAAGACGAGCTGACCGTCGCGATGAACGAAGGGACTCTGTACCGCAACTTTCAGGGTTATTCTACACATGCCGGACTGAACATGTTTGCTTTCGGCATCACCGGAATCAGCATGCTCTCCGATCTTTACGTTCAGAACCACAAAACAATGGACCAGTACTATATCGACCTGGACAAAGGCAGGCTGCCCGTTATGCGGGGCGTCGAGCTGACGATGGATGACCGGTTGCGCCGCGAGGTCATAACGGAATTGATGTGTAATTTCAAACTGAATAAAAGCAAAATTGAATCGAAATACGAAATCCAGTTCGATAACTACTTCGAAGAATCGATAAAAAAACTCGATTTATATGAAAAGGACGGGTTGATCAATCTCGAAGCGAACGACCTCACGATCACCGGAGCGGGGCGGCTTATTATTCGCAATATCGCGATGTGTTTTGACGTCTACCTCGACAGGAAAGATGGCGACTCACCGCGATTTTCACAGACCGTGTAACCGGCAGACGGAATACCTGACCCGATAACTCGATGAAAACAGCTTTAATGATATCAAATATGGGCGGCCCCGATTGTCTCGACGATGTCGAACCGTATCTGCGGAATATATTCAACGATCCGAATATTATCGACATCCCGTTTCCCGGGCCGATACGTAAACGATTCGTCCGCTGGCTGGCCGGAAGACGTGGGCCGGAAAGCCGGGAAATCTACCGGCAGATTGGCGGGAAATCCCCGCTCCTCGAAACCACACGGGCACAGGCCGGTCTGCTCGAATCGGTCCTCAATCGCAGTGGCGGTTCTGAATTCAAAGTTTTTACCGCCATGCGCTACTGGTCTCCGCTGGTCGAGGACGTGTGGGCCGACATGCTCGGCGGCGGGTTCGACAAGGCGGTGGTCTTGTCGTTGTACCCTTTCTATTCCACGGCAACCGGCGGATCACTGGTCAACCTGATCGGGCGCCTCAACAAACAGTCGGGGTTCGACCAGAACGACCTTTGTCTGATCGATCGTTTCGGCGACCATCCCGCTTTTCTCAAGGCGATGGCGGAGCAGATTCGCCGGTTCCTTGGGGAGCACTCGCTGGCCGACAAAGACACCGTGGACCTTCTCTGCAGCGCCCACTCCATTCCCGTCCGCCGCGTAAAACGTGGAGATCCCTACCCCGGCGAAATAAAACAGGCGATGGAAAACCTGAAGGTTTTACTGCCCGGCAACGTCAGGATGCACCTGTCGTTTCAGAGTAAAATCGGCCCGATCAAGTGGCTGAAACCGTCCACGCCGGACAAGATCGACGAACTCGCTGGCCAGGGAGTACGGGAACTGGTGGTTTATCCCCTGGGTTTCGTCGCGGACAATTCCGAGACGCTTTACGAACTGGACATCCTGTACAAGAAACACGCGTCCAGCAGAGGTATCGACCGTTTTCTGCGAATTGACGCGCTGAACACGGATGAATTGTTCATCGAAGCGCTGGCCGAAGTGGTGGCCCAATCATGCGGGGTTTATGACCGATGAAAACGGAAAAACGAGTAGCCGTCATCGGCGCTGGGATATCGGGTCTTACCTGCGCGTACTGGCTGGAGAAACACGGACACGACGTGACTGTTTACGAGGCAGCGCCACGTGCCGGGGGCACGATCGTTACAGAGGAGCACGACGGATTCCTGGTTGATCTCGGACCGAACAGCACACTTGAAACATCGGAAACACTGAAACAACTCGTTAAAGATCTCGGCATCGAGGACCAGAAGATTTACGGCAATGAGACATCGAACAACAGATACATCCTCAAAGACGGCGTATTGCACGCGCTGCCCATGTCCCCTCCCAAGTTCCTTCGGTCGAAGCTTTTTTCCACCCGGGCCAAGTTACGTCTGCTGAAAGAGCCGTTTATCAAACCGTCCGGCGGCGATGATATTTCACTGGCCGACCTGGTGCGTCTCCGCCTGGGAACGGAGTTTCTGGACTACGCTATAAATCCATTTGTAGCTGGCGTTTATGCCGGCGACCCGCAACGGCTCAGCGCTCCGGCCGCGTTTCCCAAGCTGTACGCCCTCGAGCAGAAGTACGGCAGTTTTATCAAGGGCGCGATCAAGGGCGCGCGTGAACGGAAGAAAAGGAAGGACGTCGCGCGCGACCGGGCCAGGATATTTTCGTTTATCGGCGGTATGGCAACTTTTCCGAGGGCGCTGGAGGGCGGGCTGCGGAAACCGGTCCGCCTCAACACGACGGTGACGGACATCACTCGTCGCGACGGTTTGTATTTTCTGAGCCTCGCCGGTGCCGATTCCGAAATCGTATCCTTCGACCAGGTTGTGCTGGCGGTCCCCGCGGATTCTGTAGCCGCCATTTTGAAGAACACGACCCCCCAAAACACCGATCGATTTGCTAATATAGAATATCCTCCCGTTGCCGTTGTGTTTACGGGTTTCCGGACGGACGACGTCCGGCGTGACCTCGACGGCTTCGGGTTCCTGGTCCCCGACGTCGAGAAACGGCAGATACTCGGGTCCATCTGGAGTTCGAGTATTTTCC
>CAYUDF010000431.1:0-3766 GCA_964443465.1 uncultured bacterium | reverse complement strand
TTCCGAGGGGCCACAAGTCCGACACAATTCCCCTCAGACCGGTGGCCGACTCCTCAACCGACGGGTGTTCGACCGCGCCAATTGCCGACGGAAACACACCGACGCCGATCAGAAAGATCAACATAATCACGGCTACCCGGCCGCTTGTCCTGCAACGAACGCCGTTACAGTCGATCCCTTCCACAACCGACCACCACCTTTTGTGAATCCAGTCTGACACCGGATTCCGAAAAAAATTCGCACACGACGATATACAGACCCGGCGGAACCGGGTCTCCGCCGGCGCCCATTCCGCCCCACACAAACACAGCCGGAGAAACCGTAGACGTGCCCAGCTCGGCCAGACGGTGACCGAGCGTGTCGTGAATACCGGCGACCACCCGGACACCTTCCGTCGAACTCACGGCAACGGTGACCGTCTCGCCGGCATACGGGGAAAAAGTCCGGGGTGACACCCCCACCGTTCCGGCCGGCGGCGGATCAAACAGCGCCCGGTTGTGGGAGCGGCCGGGGGAGGCGCCGGAAGGATCGTTTGACAGCACCCAGGCGGCATACAGACCGGAGGTGTACATGTCGATCCGCTCGAGGCTTCGTCCTTTGTGATCGGCGCCAACGGGGGGATAGTCCACGGCGGCAACAATCAACGACAACCGGTCGGCCAGCACGACCGAATCGGCCAGACCGGCCGACCCGGTGCGATTGAGGGCGGGCCAGGTCCCTTCGTGTTGCAGCGCCGTACCGGCGGGCATCGACGGAAAACACCGGACCAGTTCGCCGGCATCCGGTGTCACAGCAATAAAACCGCCGGGCGGAATGGAGCAGGCCTGCGAGGTCACCACCGTGTACCCGTGCGACTTGTCGCGCAGCAGAAATCCGTTGATGTCTACCGGTGCGACACCCGCGTTGTACAGTTCAACGAATTGCGGGCAGCCGTCCGCCGGATAACACAACACCTCGCTCAGGATCAAAGCCGGACCGCCGACGCGCCGCACCAGCGTTGTGGTGTTGTTGCCCGTCCGTTCGTCCGCCGCCAATCGCAGCCGCGCCAGCACCCAGTGGTAACCGGGCGACAGTTGTACGGTGATCCCAAAAACAAAACCGGTCCCCGGCTCGATCGTTTCCGTGAAAACCACAGTCTCCACCACAAGTCTCGAAGACTCCGTGGAGTCAAAAATTTCAACCGCAATTTCGCCGGGGGAAAAATCGTAGATGCCGTGGTTGTACAGCTCGAACTCCACAGATTCGTACCCGTCGATATCAAGAACGCCGGCGGACCGGGTTGAGCCACCGGGACCTATCCCCGCGTCGCGCCGGGCCAGGTTCCAGGAACCCGGGCTGGGTGACGTTTCGGAAAAGTCGGCGGCGTTGTGATTGGTGTCCGTACCATCCGGCACACGGGATACCGACAACCCCGCAGTGAGAGCGGGGGTGCCGGCCAGTTCGCAGTAATCGGGGTCTTCCAGGCCACCGTAGCCGATCCGGTCGGTCTCCATTCCCGACAGGCAGACACGAATCGCATCCGGCCCGTTCTGAATGCTGAAACCGCTCACCGCATCCGGAAGCGGGGACACAAAGACCCCGCCCACAAGGTACAACCCGCCGGGCGCAATCAGACCGGTTTCGCCGGTCCAGATCGTTTCCCACCCCGTATCGGAACCGTTGTGAAAATCCAGGCTGATATCAACCGCGGCAACCGGGTTGTCGGATATATTGATCAACTCAACAAACTCGTACCCGGTGTCACCGCCCGGGTGATCGTAGTACAACTCGTTGATGACAACCTGCGCGGCAAGCGTCCTGGCGCACAACAACAGCCCGAGGGCCAGAAAAACAACAGCGGAAAAAGAATAATCGGGAGGTCTGAAACGGGAGGAAGAAAACAAATCCGGGAGACAAACAAAAACACCCATCCGCACCACCTCCTCACGTCATCCACTACGGGTGTGTCTGTATACTAACGCCGGACGGGCGGGAGAATCAACCTTTTTTAAATCATTCCCACGCGTTTGCGCAGAATCCACTCCGCACTGAGCAACGCAAGAATCAACAGGAACAGCATAAGGCTGGTGCGCAGTGTAACTTCCGAAGATGATTGCGTCTGCCGCGGTTCGAAATCGATCCGGTCGACCAGACCGTCGACGGTCCCGGCAAAATAGGCTCCTCCGGAGCGCCTGGCAAACGCGACCAGTGCGGCGCGATCCTGTTGCACACGGCGATACTCCACAGACGTCCGGGATATCTGTATCTCGTGCGCCTTTGAAGTGATCGACCGTCCCGGAATGTCGGCCTGGCCGCGGACCAGGTACCGGCCCGGCGGCAACGCCGGGGCCACCGCGCTGAACCGTGTGTTTTCCGACGCGTCACGCCGCATTGGTATCAGGTCGAGCGGTGTTTCGTCGCCGTTTTCGTCGAGCCCGGAAATTTCCAGGCGAACCGGCGCGTTGGTCACGGGCTGCATTTTTTTGTTAAACAGTTCGGCAAACACAACCGGGTTTTCACCGGCATCAAAAACATTTTTTTTGACCGTCACCACAAACCGGTCCGTCTCCTCGCCACGGGAGAGCACGTCGAGCAACCGCGACATGATTTCGTCGTATACGGCGTTGTTATCCGAAAGAAACTTCCAGCGCCACAACGGTCCGGCGCTCGCCACGGCGACCCTTCCCTTTCCCAGCGTCTGGTAAGTGAGAGCGGGCGCCCGCCGGCCCCTCACGTTGAGCAGAACTTCTCCCACACTTTTCGGAGAAAGGCTGGCGTAATATCCGAGCAACGGGCTGCGTTCCTGCCACTCGGTCTGCCCCAGAAGCGGCAACAGGTGCGTGGTGATCGGATTGGCGGATGCCTGCGCGCCCGGATTGACGCTGGTATACTGGAGGTTCCAGCGGAAAGGCGCGGCGCCCCGCACGGGCAGAATATCTTCCAGGCGCTTCCACGCGCCCGGCCGTTCAAAAAGCGACGATGGGCCGGGAAGCACCAGCAGTCCGCCACCCTGTTCCCGCACAAACCTTTTTAATGCGGCAACAACCTCATTCGAAAAAAAAGATTCGTTTACCGAAACAAGCACAACGGCGTCACACTCTCCCAGGCTGGAGACAAAAGATTCGGGGTCGCGTATCCTGCCCGTCGTCGGCGCCTGCCGGCCGGGGGAGGTAAACACCTGGAACTCGTAGGCCTGGTCGCGGCGCAGCATGTCGCACAGAAAATGGAGCTCCCACTGGGGCTGGAGGTCAACGATCAGTATCTCCGCCCTGGCCTTTTCCGCTTCCACCACAATATCGCGGCTGTTGTTGTCCGTCTCGGCGTCGTACCCGTCGACGTCCACGGACAGTTTGAACTGACGCCGTCCCGCTTCGCGATACCGTACCGGAATCTCTTCTTCGATCTCGTTTTGTGTCGGCGACAACTTCAGTTCCTTCTCGAACAGTACGCGACCGTTTTCCGTCAACGTGAGCACGGCGCGTTTTTCGCGTAACCCCGTGTATCCCACCGTCGCCTTCACCGGAGAGCGGGAAGGAACCCGCACGACGCTGTTATAATCGACTTCGGTAATACGAACATCATCCGGGGCTGTCGTGTCTCCCAGGCCAACCGTAAACACCGGCATCGCGGGCAGAGATCTGCGGACCAGACGTTTCTCGGTCTCGATGCCGTCACTGAACAGAACGGTGGCAACCAGGTGTTCACCTTCGTATCGGCGGGCGGTTTCGTGCAGGGTGCGGACGATATCGGTACCCTGGCCGTCGGGCAGAATCGAATCAGCGGGAGT
>CAYUDF010000430.1:0-3775 GCA_964443465.1 uncultured bacterium | reverse complement strand
GCTTCGTAACTTTCCATGGCGGTTTCAGTAAAACGGCTGATAAAAATGTAGTTGTTGTTGTCGGCGTTCCCGCCCAGGTTGCCCCGAAAATCGACAATCAGACCGGTAGTGTTGCGGACGTACTCCATTACATCGTTAAAATCAAGCATCATGCCCGCATCCGCGAGAGACGACACGTGTATATATCCGACATTGTCCGGTGTGATTCCATACCGGATGAGCCCGTGCCCGGCGAGTCTCAATGTCTCGCTGAAGTACCGTTGGACGACATCCATGTCAAATGCATCGTCATCACGGATGAGTCGAGGGGCAGTCCAGGGGTGGTCCCGCCCGAGCAGAGGATGGACAAAATAAGCATGCGCGTCTTTTAACTCGGCAATGAGATCGAGTAGCAGTGTGTCGATATCGAGCCCCGTGACCCGCTCCGCTCTCGGCCGGTAACGATCGTACACGGCGTCCCAGTTGATCCCCTTGAAATCAAACAACGGATACCACGAATCCGCCGCCTTCCACGCTGCGTCCAGGTCGCGCGTTGCTTCTGTATCTGTTTCGACCGGCGGAGCAGGGTCGTCTGAGCAAGACCCCGCCAGCGCGATCATCAGTCCGCACAGCAGACCAGGGATCAGTCTATTCCGGCTGTGTCTCGGCATTGTCGTAAACACCCTTGAGCGACAGAATCTCCTGCGCGATCTCTTCGATCGGCTTGTTGGTCACATCCAGCCGACGCCACCCCGGTTGCAGTGCAAACAGTTTCCGGGCCCACTTGAGTTCGTGGCGGACAAAATCGATCTTGGCATACTCTCCGGCTTTGCCACGAAGGTATTCGTCGCGTGCTTTCCTCAGATCAGCCAGGCGAAGCGGATTGGTATCCAGGCAGAACACGTTTCCCGCCGGCACCTGCTGAATCTCCCTGGGCAATTCGACGTCAAGAATCACCGGCACGTTGGCCACGAACCACCCCTTGTTGGCCAGGTATACACTGAGCGGGGTCTTGAACGTCCTCGAAACACCCAGCAATACGATCTCCGCATTTTTGATCTCGTGGAGCCGCAACCCGTCGTCGTGATTGATCGCAAACTCCATTGTCTCGATGCGGCGGAAGTAGTACTTGTTGAGTTGGCTGTACAAACCCGGTTTTTCGGCTGGAGAGATGTGGAACCGCTCCGACAACCGGGCCAGCAGGGCCCCCATCAGGTCGATCATTTCCACGTTTAATCGCCGGCCGGCACGCAATACTTCCGCGCGCAGACCGTCGGTCACCAGCGTGTGTATGATAAACGCGTTGGCGGCGGATGCTTCTTCCACGACCCGGCGCACGTCGTTGCCCGATCTTACACCGGGGTATTTACTGATATCGATATCGACGCCGGGGAACTGGGTGAGCGCCGCCTTGAGCGCCTGTTCCGCGGTTCGTCCTGTGCCGTCTGAAACAACAAATATTCTGAATGTATTCATGACTCAACAATACACCACGGGGGCGACGGATGCCACCCCGACGGAAAGAACCGGCCCGGTGACCTTTCGCCTTGTCAACGATTCGACAGGCTCTATAATCAAACCTGAACAGCCCCGATCAAGGAGACTTTTTGACCACCGACGTTGTACTACCCTGGGAACTGGATGAATGGGACGCCTACGTACGCGACCATCCCGCCGGGTCCGTTTACCACACTTCGCGCTGGTGCCGCATCGTGGGCGAAATCGGCCGGTACAACCCCGCGTGCCTGGTGACCCGGAACAAGGAAGGCCGCCTGGCCGGTATTCTGCCCGCCATGGAGATCCGGAGCCGGTTGACGGGGAACCGTCTCGGCACTTTGCCCTTTTCCGACGAATGTTACCCGATCGCCGACGACAAGCAGGCCACACTTGCCCTTCTTGAAGGGGCGTTACATATACGGGAGGACAGGGGTCTCGAATTTTTTGAGATGCGTGGCACGCCGGTGACCCGCCAGTACTTCGGCGAAACAGCCCCCGAATGTGTTACCGTTCTTCCCAATATGGGTTTTGCCCAGCAGAGTCATTTTTATAATTACCTGCTCCCGCTCCTGCCCGATGCCGAGGCCGTACTGCAAACATTTCACAAAAAATCAGTCCGTCCGACGATCAAGCGGAGTTTCAAGCTGGGTGTGACTGTCCGCCACGGACACGGAGACAAAGACCTGCACGAGTTTTATCGTATGTACTGTATCACCCGCAAAAGACACGGAATCCCGCCGCAACCCGTCCGGTTGTTCGAACGAATCCTTGCCGAACTGGACGGCGACCCGCTCGCCCTGCTGTATCTCGCCGAGTTCGAGGGCCGGTGTATCGGGGCGATCATTGTTTTCCGGTTCATGGGTAAAACATATTTGAAATATGAAGTCGTGGACGACGACTTCCGGGACCAGCGCCCGGTGTACGCGATGCTGTGGAAATCGATCGAGGAATCCGCACAGGACGGCGACCACACCTACGACTTCGGACGCACCGAAAAGGACAACACGGGCCTGGCCGGATTCAAAAGCCGCTGGGGTACGACGCAGATAGAACTCCCCTACTATTTTAATCCCCCCGGCGACGCACTCAGCGTGGTCGACAGCTCGTCCCTCAAATACAAGCTTTTCACCGGTTTTTTCCGCAGGATGCCCACCGCGTTATCGAAACGGGTCGGTGAAAAGATATTCCGTCACTTCGGCTGAGACCCCGGAGGATACACGTATGCCGATCAAGAACTACTTCCTCGAAACCCGCCCCCAGTTTCTTATTCTTTCACTCGTGCTGGCCATACTGGGAACGACGATGGCCCTGACCGATGGCACATTCAACCTGGGCTGGGCGGTCCTGTTGTTCGTGGGCCTTCTGTTGCTGCACGTGAGTGTGAATACACTGAACGACTACTTTGACTACAGGAGCGGTATCGACCTGGCAACCACTCCGACCCCGTTCAGCGGCGGCAGTGGCGTGCTGCCATCGGGCGCGCTGACACCCAAAGCGGTCCTGGCCCTGGGGCTGGGGGCGTTTGTGCTCGCCATCCCGATTGGTGCGTACTTTATATCTGTCCGGGGTTCGGCGCTGCTGCCGTTATTTGTTGTCGGAGCGGTTCTGGTACTGCTTTACACAACCGTGTTCACAAAAGTCGGCTGGGGTATGTCGGAGTTTGCCGCCGGCCTGGGCCTGGGCACCCTGCCGGTTTTCGGCATCCACTATATAATGACGGGATCCATCAACAACGCCGCTATTTACGCGTCGATTCCGTCCGGTCTTCTTGTCGCCAACCTGTTGTTAATAAATGAGTTTCCTGATGCCGAGGCCGACAAAAAGGGCGGCCGCAAAACACTGCCGATCACAATCGGCAAGAAGGGTGCGGCGGTTGTTTATACCGCTCTCACGATTGCCACGTATCTGTGGATCGTCGCCGGCGTGGTGTTGAAACTGATGCCGGCATGGACGCTGCTGGGTTGTCTCACGATCCCCCTGGCGCTCAAGGCGATCGCCGGTTCGTTTAACCCCGACAACATGGAAAAGCTGGTCCCCGCCCTGGGCGCCAACGTGATGGTGGTGCTGGGCACACAGCTGCTGATGGGAATCGGATATTTACTGTCGTACTTTTTTTAAGATTTCAACTTACAGGCAGGAATATAGATCTATTTTTTGAGGTTGCGCTTCATGCGCGACTTGGTTTCGTCGGGCATCTTGATAAACGATTTGTCGTCGAGAGATTCATCGGAACCGCACGAAGCTTCCCCGATCAACCGGGAAAACCGGCCCAGTTTCTCGATCTGCCGGTTGTAGATCC
>CAYUDF010000429.1:0-3776 GCA_964443465.1 uncultured bacterium | reverse complement strand
ATCGGGCACCTCGATATGTTGCGTTCGGAATTTCTGATCGATCTTTCGCATCAGTTGCGGACACCGATCACTGCCATGAAAATGGCGATGGACGGACTGTTTGAACAGTTGCGTGAAGCGATGAATCCATCACAGAAGAATCTGGCGAAAATCAGCCGCAGAAACGTGGACCGGATCGTTTCGCTGGTCGAAAACCAGCTCGACCTGCTCCAGTTGATGGCCGGCGACCGGCCCGTCCGCAGACGGCTGGTCGATATCAATAAACTGGTATCTGATCTGGCCGGCGATAAAGTTTCGCTCGAGGAAAACGGTTTAAGCGAGCCGTTATACGTTTTTACCGATCCGGAAGTGCTGCTGGCTGTTATCGACGGTATGTTGGGCGCCGCTTCACCCAACGCCAGGCGATCTCTGTCGCTGGACTATCACAAGACTTCGGGAATCTGCCGGATCGATGTCCGGGTTGATTTCACTGCGCGAACGGATTGCTCTGTGACATCGGATTCCACTGCGCCAAAAAATAAACCACCGGTACACTCGCTTGATTTTGAGTACCGTGCCTACGATGCGTTGCTCGGTCTCGCCGGGGGCAGTCTCGAAATGGAAAAAGACGAGAATCACAAGTGGGTTCGTATTTGTCTCCCGCGTTATCCCGAATATGACCGCCAGAAAGACTTTCTTGAGTCCGTCGGCAGTCTCACCGGTGACAATGGCCGGGACGGCGTTGTCTTTTTCAAGGTTGAACTGGGTGAGCGAGCGGGTGGCGACTATCTTTCCGCAGGGGATCCCGTGGTGCGCGGCCTGCTGGGCCGTTGCTTTTCCGTGGTGGCCGAGGGGGATATGATTCTTCGCGGACGGCGGAACGGGACCATTTACCTCGCCATTGCGGATCGGTCTCTGGAAGAACTGGACCACATCACGGCTTTTCTGGAGGATGGGTGCAGGACAGAAGAGGGAACAACCGATCCCGACGGCCCGTTTGTGTGGAAACCGCAAACCGTCGCCCCGGACCAGCGAGATGTAGACTGCCTGATAGACGAACTGGACCGGGTTCGTTAGAACACTCGAATTAAGTCCGCCTGGTTACTTGCCGGATTTGCTCTCCAGCAATTCTTTCATTCTGGATTTTTGTTTTTTTGCTTTGTTGTGCCGGGAGCGGCGTTTTGAAGCACTGCCCGGTCCGCCGTCAGAGTGTTCCATCAGAATAACGCTGAGGGGAGTATCGATGGTTCGGTTCAACGGGATCGATCCTTCTCCGAATTCGAAAAAACCGCCTCCGGAATTTCCCAGCAGATGGTACAGCGCATATACGCCGTTCAGTTTACCCACCGAACAGTGGCACGGTTCGCCCTTGTCAATGTAGATCTTGCCCCGGCAGGATTCCCCCTTGATCCTCAGCACACCCGAGTGGGACTCCGCGTTGAGCATGATGAGGATTTCGCTCAGCGTAAACCGTGGAAACGTGCCGGAAAGCAGGTACCGGGGTTTGAACGCCTTTGCGATGAGTTGCGTAAACGGCGACCGGAAGATTACCAACGCAGTGATCAGCAACAACAGTGCGCTTAGATGAGCGGCTACGAGGCCGGTCGCGGTTTTTCCGATTCTGGCCGCGAAGGAGAGACCGTTTCGGACGGTGTTCCAGAAACCTGCTTCTTCGTTTTCGGCGGCCGTACCGCCTTCGCTTTCCTCCACGAGGTTGCTCAGGCGGACAAACTCGGTTTTGGCCCACGTATTGTCGGGTACCGTCTGCAGGACTTCACCGAGGATCTCCAGTGCCTTGCGGTGGTCGCCGGGGTCACCCCCCTGGATCAGTTTTCTGGCCTGGGCCATCAGCTCTTTTGCTTCGCTGGATTTCATGTCCTCAAGAACCGCCGTCCGAAATCTCAGGTATTGCTCCGCCTGGTCGAGTTTCAAGGCGCTGTTTATGCTGGCCAGAGCCGCGGTGGGTTTGCCCAGCCGGGAGTAACAGACCGCCCGCTTGTAATAATTTTCTGGATTTTCTGGTTCAAAACTGATGTGGAGCGACAGTTTGGGGATGGCCAGTTCGTATTGAGCGGTTGTCATCAGGGAGTCGACTTCTTCCGCCAGGACGGCGGACAACATTCGCTCCACCGACTCCAGCCGCTGCGCGATTGGACGATCACCGGGGGCCAGTTTGGCGGAACGGGCCAGCAGTCCCCTGGCATATTCCAGATTTCCGCTGCGCTCGTACACGTTGGACAATTCCAGCATGGCCTGAAGATTCGACCGCTCCCTGATCAGTATTTCCTGGTAGAACTTTTCGGCAAGGTCCAGTTTGTCCAGACCAAACGCCTCACGGGCCTTTTCGAGCAGTTCGGGGACGGTGATCGAGGCGTCGAATGGCTGGTCAGAATCAGCCGCGGTGGTTTGTTCTGTGGCAGTGGATACACCACCTGCGGGGCTTCCGGAGGCCGTTTCTGGCGCCTGGGCCGTGGTGTTGCCGGCGGACAGCAACAGCAAAACCGCCATATACAGCAGCATTAACCGCCGTCCGGCCGCAGATTTCAAGGTCTTGTGGATTAACATGTCAACTGGCTCGTCGCAACAACTGTACCAGTGGAAGAAAAATCAGCGGAGGTCGGGTTATTGTACCCCGGCGGATTCACGCATCCATACCTGGAAGACTTCAAGGGCCTCTGAATCGCGCCTCAGAATGTCGATGCCGTGGCCGGCGCGGTCGAATATCTGAACGTTCAGTTTTTCTAACTTCTTTGTTCGCTTGAAGTAAGACGTGGACTTCAAAGAAAAGAGGTCCTCGTTGCTGTAGTATAACAGCGCCCGCTGGTTGGGGTGAAACGATATGGCATCGGCGAGTTCGCGGTCCGTCTCCACAAAAACGGGAGATAAATATACGACGGGCGCATCCAGATGGCCCCGCCGGAGCGCTTTTTCGATTCGCGTGCAGGTTTCACCCTCCCCGATGATCACAATCCGGCCGGGAGCGAATCCCATTTCGTCCCGGAGGTAGCGGAAGCCCGCGATGATGTCGTCCGGCAGAGCATCGAACTGGTCAAGCGACATGTTGGCCTGGGTTTGGACGGAATCGGACCGGCTGCCCCCCTGTCCGCGCAGGTCCAGGCACAGTGACGATATCTCGTCGATACCCAGCAACTGGGCGTACGGAGTCCAGACGGACCGGCTCTTGTCGGTGTCCGGGATCATCAGAACAGCCCCCGCGTCCCCGCGATAGCGGAGTGTCGCCTCGAGGGGCGTGCCGTCGGCGGAAGCCAGTGTCACCAGTTCGGCGCCTTCGGCCTCGATCTGGTCGCGCCGATCCCTGGCCCTGGCGGCAATCGTCTGGTCGATGAGTTCGTTCAGGTCGCTGTCCCGATATCGATCGCTGTCTCCGACAATCAGTTTTAGAGAATTGATGTCCTCGATGTTGCTGCCGCGGTCCAGTGCGATCAGTTCGATGTATTCCTCGACGGCGCCGTCAAAAGCGCCGGTGCTGTGGAGTGTTCTGGCCAGGACTCGCCGGGCGCCAATGGAAGCTTCGTCTTCGACCAGCTCAATGGCCATGATGGCGTGCCGCTCCGCTGCGGCGTACTCTCCTTTGTCAAGCTCGACTCCCGCGAGCAACTCGTAGGTCCGGCCGCGATTCAGCGACCGGGCGTCTATGTGCCGGCCCCATTGTGACGCCGCGACCAGAACGCTTTCCGCTTTTTCTGTGTTGTCCTCGGTGGCCAGCAGAAATGTGGCGTATTTGTTCATCACTCCGACGTCGTACGGAAAAAACGCCAGTATCCGGACATAACACG
>CAYUDF010000428.1:0-3799 GCA_964443465.1 uncultured bacterium | reverse complement strand
TGTGCGACCTCGTATCCCTGGGCGCGCAGGAATACCAGAATTCGGGGCTGGCTTTGCATCTGTCACCATTGTGCAGCGGCACAGGTACCCGACTGTTTGTGTCATGTGATCTGGTGTCCAACTATAAATACGGCGCGACCGTACAGTTTGGCGTGACAAAAAGCGGTGTCGGCGTGACGTCCGGCAATGACGGCCCCCTCGACGGGCCCAAAATAGATCCGTCCACCGGGCTCATCCCGCGACCCGACGAATTGACGGCCTTCCCCTACGCCGTTGGCGACAAGCGGGTGAACCCCGGGGTAAAAAACAATCTCAACTACGGAATTGGTTTGTACAACGGTTTGCAAACAACCGTGACTCTCAACGGTATCCGGCTTTACCTGGATTCACCAGCGAACCACTCAGATATCACGGCGTTAACGGCGTTCGAGGACTCGGACGCCGACGGATTGTTCGATCCGGCGATCGACAAGCCGATCACGGTATCGACGTCCAAGGATTTCAGTTTTGAACTGACGCCACTTAGCCTGAATCTGCCGGTAAACAAAATAACTTATCTGTTCGTCGCCTACGACCTCGCCCTGACCGTCAGCGACTCCGTGATCGTCAACTTCAGACTGGCAGCCAAGTCCGACCTGGAGTTTTCGACAGGTGTGGATACCGTGTCGGGTGAATTCACCGATTCGCCCGGTCAAGACATCACCGACGGGATGGTCGCCGCCCAGCTGAAATTCAAAACGGCTTCGGCGGACCGGGCGGCGCCCGGGGACCTGGATGTTCTGGTTTTGGAAATGACCGTTCCCGCCAACGGCGGTACACCCGACCAGCTGAACTATATCACGATGCTGAACAACGGAACGGCTCTCGCTGGCCTGGATGTAGAAGAACTCAATATCTGGACGGAAAGCATCACCGATCCGAACGACAGCTTCGACCCCGGGCAGGACAGAAAAATAGTGCCGCTTTCGTGGAGCGGCAGCGGCTGGAATAATTCTACGCAGATGCGCGCCACGATACCGGCGAACGGATTGAAATGTTACGTTACATTTTCCGTGGCCGCGGCAGCAAGAGACGACCGATTTTTTCAGGCGATTCTTCCTGTCGGAGGCGTCGAAGTGTTGTCGAGTAACGACGGACCTCTGGACACGCAATACCTGAATTCGCGCAGGCAGACGATCTCAACCGACCCGTTGATCACAACGCTGGCGACCGATAGAAACTCGTACAGTACGGGACAGGAAATCATTGTTTCGATGCGTGTACGAAATGAGGACGCCGATTCATTACTGGCCGTTACCGCCCCACCGCTTCTGATGAACGGAAGCGGATCCATCACGTATGTTGACGGGCCTCTCCCGGCTTCCGTGGACCTCGCCCCTGGCGCGGACACCACACTGGCCTGGCGGTATACGGGAAACACAGCGGGCGACGTCCAGGTTTGCGGACACGCGCACGACGGGGACAGCACGGAGGTTTCACTGCAGACCTGTTCAGCGATATTTGATATCCAGGACAAACCGGCACAAATCGACCTGGATCCGCACGACGTCGCGCCCATCGCCGTCAACCGCGGGCAGAACAACGTGGACGCGGTGGCCATCGATATCCGGTACGCCGTTTACGGTGCCTCGTCCGCACAGACATTGTTTGAGGGATTCGATCTGGTCATAGAAGACCAGGCGGGTATCGCGCTGGCCCCCAACTCGGTATTGAGCGAAATCTCAATGGCCGGTTCTACAGGGCCGGCGCAAACATTTGTTCTCGCCGATTCGGTCCTGAATCCCCTCCACCTGCGTCTCGACGAAGCCGTCGTAATCGCCCCGGGAGATTCAGCAAGAATCGATGTCAGTTTTGACGTGGCCGCGGGCGGCGCACTCTCGCCGTTCCGGCTTGTTTTTCCATCGGAATCCGCGATCAGGGTGGTGGACGCCAATGATGGCAACGCCGTACCGCTCGCAACAGGCGCGGTCTTTCCATGGCGCACGAACCTGATCGATGTTGAGTTGCCCGCCGACAGCCTGCTGATCAGTACCGGTACGGCCGGTTCCTTTTTTGTCAATAACGGTCAGGATGGAGTTGGACTGTTTCAGTTTGATCTGAACAACAACGGGTCCTCCGGAGCGGCGAGCGAGATATTACGAACGGTATTTCTGAACTTTTACGACTCTGCAGGCGCACCCGTCGCTCCGGGCGAATTATTGCGTAATCTGACGATTTCGTCGAACGGATCCGTTCTTTATTTTACGGAGGCGGTTCCCGCGGGCGATGACGAAATGAACTGCTTTCTATCCAGCGAGTTACTGATACCGCCACAGGTAACAAGGACTATTGAGATCAAGGGGGATCTCAAATCATTTCCGGTGCACGACGGATTCTATTTATCGCTCGATTCGCCGTCTTCAATAACGGTTCGGGACAACAACGACGGCAGCCTGGTTACAGTTGCAGCCGATCCGCCTTCCGCGTTTCCGATGAGATCTTCGATGGCGCTTTTTCAGTCACCCGCGTCCGGCCTCATAACGACGTTTTCCAGTCAGGTGCCGCGTGACATCATGCCGTCAGCGAACGGTGTCCCCCTGATAGACGTCGTGTTCACTCACGCAGACAGCTCGGCTTCATCTATCCTCGTCGATTCCCTGGCGATGGCTTTTGTGGATAAATCCGGCAATCCGTTGTTTCCGGGTGAATATTTTTCACAGCTCTGCGTCGTTCATTCCGGTGATACGCTTGCCGTTCTTAGTTCTTTGAGCAGCGTAACCAATCTTGCGGAAGCACGGTTGTCGACGCCGGTGTTGATGGCCCCGCTGGCATCCGAAACATTCAACCTGTTCCTTTCGTCCCGGACCGCGTTCACACCACGTGAATTCAGAGTCAGATTAGACCGCGAATACATTATCGCCACGGACGCCAACACCGGCGCACGTATACTGGACATCTCCGGCAGTTTTCCGATATTCAGCGACTACGCCCGTCTGCAATTGCCGGGCAACGACGTCGCTGTGGGCCTGACCAGCGCTCTACCGCCCAACATAACGGGAGACGAAACAGGGCTCAACGTGTTTGACATTATAGTGGACAACAACAGCCTCCCGGGATACACGGCCGTTGTTACGCGGGGACTCACGGTGGGGCTTCGTACGTGGAAAGGCGCTTCACTTGATCCGTCCCGATATTTGTCCGGTGCGACACTCGTTCGGGGAGACAGCTCACTCGCCACCGCTGTAATCGGTCCGGCCGGAATGGTCTTTTCAATACCCGACAGCTCTGTAGTAACCGAAGCGGGCGCCTCTGACACACTTTCCCTGCGAGTCGATTTCAATACCGGCAGCACTGAGACGTTTCGGTTCGAGATTGGTGATACGTCAGACGTCGATGTAAGAGACGCGGTAACCGGCCAGGTGATAGCGGCGGCGACGGTGGAAGACACCGGCTACCCACTGCAAACCAACCTGACCCACGTCCTGGGTTCGGGCGAAAACCAGGCGTTTACCAACTACCCCAATCCATTTGCCGCCGGGCGTGACAGAACCCGGGTTACCTTTTTTCTCGATACGACGTCACGCGTCACACTGAAGCTGTACACGCTGTGGGGGGCGCCGGTAAAAACCCTCATCGACGGCGAGACACGGCAAGCGGGTCTCCATCAGGATATAACGTGGTTTGGAAGAAACGGAGACGGAGACGTCGTCAACAACGGCGTGTACTACCTCGTTCTAGAAATCGAACCGTCCACCGGCGGCTCCGCGGTCGAGCAACAACGCAAAGTGGGGGTGGTGCGGTAATGACTAGATTCAAATTC
>CAYUDF010000427.1:0-3800 GCA_964443465.1 uncultured bacterium | reverse complement strand
CAGCAGCGGAACCGAGGTCACCGGGCCGGCGCCAATGAGCAGGATAACCGTCAAGGTACCTGCGTGGGGAAATGCCCCGTTTCCGGCCGATTCTGTAAAAAACAACCAGGCCAGCGCGGGCAGAAACAGGATACCCGTTTCCAGTGTTAATCCGTCGAACGACCCCAGCGGCGCGATCTTTTTAACCAGGCCGTAACAACTGAACGTGACCGCCAGTGTGAGCGCGATCCATGGAAACGATCCGTGCACAAACGTGAGGTACAGCACGCCAGCCGCCGCCAGCCCGATGGCAAACCACTGCCCGCGCCGCAATCGTTCGCGGAGGAACACCACCCCCATCGCAACACTCAGGAGGGGATTGATAAAATACCCGAGGCTGGTCTCAACGATGAATCCCGCGTTGACTGCCCAGATGTAGGTCAACCAGTTGACCCCGATCAACAGGGCCGCCGCGATATACCAGGCCAGTGTTTTCGGGTTAAGCAGGGCCGTGCGGATACGGCCCCAGCCCCGCCACAATACCAGTGCGATCGCCAGGCAGATAAAGGACCACACGATGCGATGGCCCAGCAGTTCGGGCGCGGGGACATGCTGGAGCGCTTTCCAGTAGACGGGGAGAAACCCCCACAGCAGGTAAGCGGCGAGCGCGTACCAGATACCTTTGTTCATCGGATCAATCCGGGGTCAGGCGTCGAGTAGTTCTTTTAATTTGTTTTCGAGTTCTTCTTTGGTGCGGTAGACCACAAACAGATCTTCGGCGAGCGCGTTTTCCAGTTCAATAAATGTTTTTGCCATTCTGAGCGACCCATACGCCAGATCGGTTGGCGCGTATAACAGAGATGCTCTGCATCCTTTCTGCATATACTTTCCCCACAGACCCGGAAAAGGCGTCAGTTCGCTGTAAGTGATGACGAAGTCTGTTACAGACTCGAAATCCGTCAATTCAATAAAACCGCTTTCGATTTTCGGATCTTCGACAATACCCGAAACATATTCGATCATGTCTTTTGTTGTGATAATACCGGTGGCTGTGGTGTGGATGATCCTGGTATCTGTATCGTATTTATAGGTCATCGGCATGAGTTCTTGCCTTTTTCGGACTATATCGCCGGGTCAGTCCTTATCGTCTTCGATAAGCCACTTCACTGCATCGTCATATTCAAGGAAAACGCGCATGGCGATACCGCGGTTGGTTGCCACGGTTTCCGCAAAATGAGCGGATTCCGCTTTGGTCGGGTCGGACGGAATCACCACAGCGATCCGGGTTCCGACAGGAAACACGTCGTAATGGGAAGCATTAAATTTAAACAGGTCCATCGTTGATTCGTCGTGTTGAGTTTGACTTACGTCGGCCAGCACCAGCTTCAGACGGCGTTCCTTGATTATCAACGCTGCGTCATCGCGAGAAGCGGTGGCCTCCCGGATGGTTATGATACCCGTGTGAACGATTTCAACAACGCCGGTATCCAGTATTGTGATCTTGTGGGCCATCGAAATGCTGCCTTCCAGAAATTCGGGTGTTTTTTAACGGGGTGTATCAGCCGGGTCCAGTCTACATAACCTGTATAGTACAATACCTTTCTGTTCTTTGGGGCAATTATTGTCTGATCGCGTCGATGGTCACGTAGGGTACGGTCAGCTCGATTTTGCCCCTGTTTATTGCTATTTCGTTCAGCCGACGTTCTATCGCGGCAAACACCCGCTCCACCCGGTTTCCGGGCACGATCTCTTTCCAGATTGGCAGAAACCAGTACTTGATCAGGTTGTGATCGAACATCGCGGCAGCGTCCAGAAAATCCATCCGGAAAGAATCCTCTACCACGCTTTTTATTTCAAATCCCGTGATATTTATCAGCTTCTTCATCTCATCCAGCGGGTTCCTTTTTTCGTGAATGTGTTCTTTCAGTTTTTCGACGGATTCCGTCAATCCTTCTCCCGATAAAACCGCCTCGAATAAATCATAGAACTCGACCATCGTATCTTCGAGGTTGTACGTCATTACTAGCTGCGCGCCTGGCTTCGATACGCGATGGCACTCCTGCAGCGCAACGGGCAGGTTTTCGACATTGCTGAGTCCGTTGTTCGACAACACCAGGTCGAACAACTGATCCTCGAACGGCATGCTCTCGGCGTTGCCAAGAATCACTTCCGCGTTACCGATCGAATAAACGTTGAGTTTCTTCCTGGCCCGATTCAGCGCAACTTCCCACAGATCCAACCCGATCACCGAGCTTGTTTGACCCAGGCGCTGGGCGATCTCGACGGTGGGGAAACCAAGGCCGCACCCGACATCGATAACTTTTATGTCGTGTTTGAGCCGGACCGTTTCCAGCAGTTTGAGTCCGAAGGGGGCGGCCCACAGCGGCAGGTCATCGATCACCGACATGAGAGCCGGGTCGTCGGGAGAGAAGCTGTGGTCCAGATATGATTTGTTCATTTTTAGACCGGGTGTTGATCTACCGGAGGAGTTTGTCGCCGCGGGTTACCAGATAGAAAATACCCCACACACCAAACACAATAAATGAGCCGAGAAAAATGACGTACTCGAGACCTGGAACCAGATTATATCCAGGCACCCCCCTCAGAAATATCAGCACGGCGGACATGGTAACGGCCCAGTACGCCGATATGCCCATAACGGCCGCCGTTGTCAGTAAAGCCCAGCGCTTCCGCAATATCAAGCCGATTAAGGAAACCACCATCAGGGGAATATATACAAACGTATCGCTGGCGCCGAACGCGCGGTTCATCTCAACACCAAAAGCGGTGACTTCCTCGGCCGATTCCTGAAGGCCGATCCCGACGGCGAAGTCATACGCAAACAGCCCCGACGTTTGTCCCAAAAGGAGTAGAACAACCGACAGAGCCAGAAATATAATTATGACCCAGAATCCGGCCGGACGATTTCCTTTTTGCATAACAATATCCCTCCACTGTGCTTGCGGGGTATCAGACCAACGGGTCCACCTGACACTATGATGTGTGGTGGACCCGTGGTCAAGGAAAGCGTCCTGCTAAGGCTACTAGCGATATTCGGGGTTGGGATGGTCAAATCGACACCCAGCATCCCATTTCGATCTCTGGTTGCCATGGGCTGGAATCCCGCCGGCATCTTTGAGCATTCGCGCCAGATGCATCAGGTTCCACGTCATGAATGTTGTGTTGCGATTGGTGAAGTCGTTCTCCGGCCCACCAGAGCCCGGATCGAGATAAGAAGGCCCGGGGCCGGCTTCTCCCAGCCAGCCCGCGTCTGCCTGCGGGGGGATGACGTACCCAAGGTGCTGCAGAGAGTACAGAATATTCATCGAGCAGTGTTTGGCGCCGTCTTCATTGCCGGTTATCAGACAACCCGCGACGCGCCCGTAATAAGCGTATTGACCCGCCTCGTTCAGATCTCCCGAGGTGGAATAAAGACGCTCTATAATTTTGGTGCACACAGATGATTTTTCGCCGAGCCAGATTGGAGATGTGATGACCAACACGTCGGCGGTTTTCACTTTTTCGTATATTCCCGGCCATTCGTCTTTGGTCCACCCCTGTTCGGTCATATCCGGATAAACACCGTTAGCGATATCATAGTCCACCGGGCGGAGCACTTCGACCGAAACACCGTTTTTTTCCAGAATCGCCCTCGAAATATCAATGAGGCCCTCAGTATGAGAAACCCCCGGTGAGCGCTTCAGTGTGCAATTCAGAAACAACGCATTCAAATCCGAAAAATCCCATTTGCTGGATTCACATTCATTCAGCTGTTGTTTGTTCAGTGTCATATCTTTCTCCTTTTGGTCTTCGTCGGGAAA
>CAYUDF010000426.1:0-3804 GCA_964443465.1 uncultured bacterium | reverse complement strand
GTTTTTATATACCTGCATTCAAGGTCAAACAGGATGTTGTACCCGGTATCGACGGTTTGTATCTATGGTTTACGGCAAGAGAAGAAGGGGAGTACGACGTATTCTGCGCCGAATACTGCGGATTGCAGCACTCGGCCATGTTGTCGAAAGTTTTTGTGATGGCCGTGGAAAAGTTTGACGAATGGTATTCGTCGCAAGGAGAAGAACACGCCAGCATGCAGGCCACGTTGAAGGACGGTGGCGACGGCAGCGGTGACGCGCTTGTTTCGATCGGAAAAATGCTTTCCACCACCAAGGGTTGCATTGCCTGCCACAGTACAGACGGAACCCGGTTGGTGGGCCCCAGCTACAAGGGCCTGTACGGCCTGACGGAAACTGTGACACGAGACGGCGCCGAACACGAAATTACAGTAGATGACGACTATCTGCGTCGGTCGATACGTGATCCCAAGGCCGAAATCGTCAAGGGCTACCAGCCCCTGATGCCGCCCACGGACGGGCTTGTGACCGATGACGAGATCGAGGCGCTTCTCGTCTACATCAAATCCCTCAAATAACCGTTATGAGCCGCACAATCGGCATATTACTCGAACTGGGCAAGGTCAGGATCGCCGTTGTATCGGTGTTTTCCGTGTTTGCCGGATACGTGCTGGCGGCAAAGCATCTGGACTGGGGGCTTTTGTCGGCCGTTGCTGGTGTGTTTTTTCTGGCCTGTGCGGCGTCCGCCTTTAACCAGTTCCAGGAACGCGACCTCGATGCCCGTATGGATCGCACAAAAAACCGCCCGATTCCTTCCGGACGTGTGTCTCCACAATACGTTGTAATTGTGTCAGTTATATTTACGGCTGTCGGCTCGGCCCTTTTGTGGCCAAACTGGACGGCAATCGTGCTAGGCTGGACGACGATTTTCTGGTACAACGGTGTTTATACTCCGCTCAAGAGAATCAGCGCGTTCGCGGCCGTGCCGGGTGGTCTGGTAGGAGCTCTACCCCCGGTGATCGGCTGGGTATGCGGTGGCGGGCAGATCTTTGATCCCGAAATATTCGCCGTTTCGGTATTTTTCTTTATCTGGCAGATTCCACATTTCTGGATGCTGCTGATGAGGCTCGGGAAAGACTACGAACAGGCGGGACTACCGACGATGATGTCGGTTTTCACCCGCCGACAGCTCGCCAGGGTAACGTTTGTATGGACTGTTTCGGTGGCGGTCAGTTGTCTGGTGTTTCCGTTGTTTGGCGTGGTGGAGACACCGTGGATTTTTGCGGGACTGTTGATCGCATCGGTGTGGCTGGTGTGGAAATCAGTGGCGATGTTGCGGACGGGTGGGGTAAAGATGGCGTTTACCGAAATTAATATTTACGCCCTGGTTGTGATGTCTCTGTTGTCTATCGGCGGGTTACAAGGATAAGCCGGAGTTGTGACCTGAAAGGAAATTATGGAATTTTTGAGTCAACACGTCATACCGCCCACCGAGCACTACCTTGATCTCCTGCAGTTTTTATCTGTCTTGATCTACACGATCCACTTTCCGTACATCGGAATGGTAATCGGTGGAGTCGGCGCGGCGATGTGGTTCACCCTGGCGGACAGCGACAACCCCAATCCCCGCTATGCCCGATTTGCCGGAGATATTCTCGGCTTATTTCCCGGTGGTGCGGTGGCGATTCTCGTTCTGGGTATTCTGCCGATCCTGGTAATGACGCTGATACACATTCAGTGGTTTGTGGGGGCGGACGCAACACCCCTTAAATTTGTTCCATGGACTCTAGTTCCCGTCATTCTGGGATTTCTTGTGCTCGGTCTGTATCGGCGGTCCTTTGCCACCCGGAGCAACAACATCAAGGCGCATCTGGCGACGGGATCCCTCGGGGTCGGTCTGCTGCTGGTGGGCTATTTTATAATGACAGCGATTTTTGTGCGGCTGCAGGATCCGGAAAAGTGGTTTCGCACGACCGATCTGGCTGACATGCTGCTCAACTGGAGCGCGATCTGGAAATTCCTTTTCTTTCTTCACGCTTCTTTTGTGGTCTTTGGATGCGCGGCGCTGTTTTTCTTCTTTAAATGGTCGAAGACGCGCATCGACCCGGACGACGATTATGCCGGACTTGTCCGGAATTTTGGAGCGGGGCTGGCTTTCGCGTTCTCATTGGCTCTGCCGCTTTTTTACGTATTATATATTTTTACAACGGCCGATGTCGCGCTGGACAATGTTGTCTATGTATCGGCGACGGCCGCGATATTCCTCGTTCTGATCAACGCGATCCTTCTGTTCAGCAACATCCGGGCGCCCCGTACGCGATTCGCTTCCGCGGTTTTTGTCCTGTTTGTGATTGTATTCGCCATTTTGAGCTTTGTGGACCAGAGGACAATGGTTAACGCAAACATGGAGCACCGCGTACTGCTCGTCGTCGAGGCGGACAAGCTTGCGGCGGAACGGGAAGCAGAGTTGCTGTCCGCCGCCGATGGCGGGAGTATGGAGGGCAGGGGAGAAGAGATTTTTACGACGCAGTGTATGGCCTGTCACCGTTTCGACAGCCAGCTGGTGGGCCCGGCGCTTAATGAAGTGCTGCCCAAATACGCGGACAACTTCGAAGGTTTAAAGGCTTTTATCAAAAGCCCGAAGAAAATAAATCCGGATTTACCCCCGATGCCCGCGCTCGGCTTGTCCGACAGGGATATCGAGGCAGTGGCGGAGTACGTCACGGGTCAACTGGAACAACAGGCAGAATAATACCAACCTCTTATTGAGACAGGAGCGCGGTTTGTTGAGACGAGTTTTAATAACAGGGATATTCGGGTACTTCGTCCTGTTTATGGCTTTGATGCTGTTGATGGGATTTCGCTGGAATCATGACCGGAAGGCGCCCGATCAACCCATCGAATTCAGCCACAAGACGCATGTCGGGAAGCTCAATCTGGAGTGCCTTTTCTGTCACGATACTGCCGACAAATCCTATTACGCGGGTGTGCCGACGGTGCAGAAATGCATGGAGTGCCACGTCAGCGTGAAAACAGACCATGCGGAGGTCAAAAAGCTGCATGAGTACTGGAATAACAAGGAACCGATACCGTGGAATCGGGTTCACAGGGTCCGGCAGAAAAACTATGTCTATTTTTCGCACGAACGCCACGTTAAGGCAAAAGATGTAAAAGTGAACAATCTCAACGCATCTCTCGGCGAGCCGGGTATCGCCTGCGAATCGTGTCATGGTCAATTGGCCGCCATGGCCAAGGTGCGCGCCGTCAGTTCGCTGAAAATGGGCTGGTGTGTGGAATGTCACCGCGCCAACGAGGCGCCCACGGACTGCATGATTTGTCATAAGTAAAGAAATTTTTAATGGAGCCCATTGATGGATAGAAGAGATTTTCTGAAGCTGGTCGGGGTGGCCTCCGGTACGTCTATTCTTGCCGGGTGTGACCTCGAACGCAAATCTGAAAAGCTGATTCCGTATCTGGTCCCGCCCGAAGACGGGTTGATACCGGGGGATGCCACGTACAAACCGTCGACGTGTACAGAGTGCCCGGCGGGCTGCGGGATGTCGGTGACGATTAAGGAAAAAAATCCAACGAAGCTGGAAGGGCTAAAATCCCACCCGTTGAACGACGGCTCGTTGTGCGCGCGCGGCCAGGCTTCATTGAGCCGGTTGTATCATCCCGACCGTATCAGGCAACCGATGATTCGCGACGAAAGCGGAAACCTGGCTCCGGCAACGTGGGGCGACGTCTACAAAAAAATAACAGACGCTCTTTCGGCCGGCGGGGAAAACCTGTATCTGTCACAGAAGACCTCCGGATCACTGTCGA
>CAYUDF010000425.1:0-3805 GCA_964443465.1 uncultured bacterium | reverse complement strand
CCGACACCTATGTCGACATCGAAAACGCCGAAACACTGGTGGTGTGGGGCGCCAACCCGGCGACTGACTCGCCACCCCTGGACATGTTCCGGCTGCAGGCCGCGGCCGAACGCGGCGCGGACATCGTGGTGATCGATCCGCGGCGTACCGAGACGGTCACCCGTACCGGGGCGAAGTGGATCCCCATCCGACCGGGTACCGACGGTGCGCTGGCGCTCGGTATGATCGAAGTGATGATTGAAGAGGAACTGTACGACGAGACGTTTGCCGAAAAATGGTGCCACGGTTTTGAGGAGCTCGCGAAGTACACGCAGCATTTCAGGCCGGAGGTTGTCGAAACTATCACCGGTGTACCTGCCGACACGGTTCGTGACCTGGCCCGCCGCATCTGCCGTTCGACCGGCGCGTGTCCGATCATGTACACCGGGCTCGAATACTCGAACAGCGGCATACAGGCCATTCGCGCCGTTCACACACTGTTTGCGCTGGCCGGTTTTCTGGACGTGCCCGGTGGCATCGGCCTGGCGATGAAGGATACCCACTTTCCCATCAACCGTTCCTGCAACCAGCCCAACCCCGACCTCGATCGTGCGGTTGCCAGAGACAAGTTTCCGGTGTACAGCAACTATCGCGGCGAGTCCCACGCCAGTGGTCTGGTCACGTCGGTTCTCGATGGCGAGCCGTACCCGATCCGTGGGCTTATCGTACACGGCGCATCGTTATTGACGTCCTGGCCACAGACATCGGTGTGGCGGGAAACATTGTCGAAGCTGGATTTTATAACGTGTATCGACCGCCAGCTCACCGCCGACGCCGCTTACGCCGATATCGTGCTGCCGGCAACGACGATGTTTGAGATCGATTCCTACATGGTGTACGGCCCGATTTTCCGCCTGCGCGAAAAAATGATCGAGCCGGTGGGCGAGGCGCGTAACGACTATCTTATAATGTCCGAACTGGCCCGGCGACTCGGATACGGTGACCTGTATCCACAGACGGAAGAAGAACTGTTGCGGTTTGTGCTCAAAGGGTCCGGTTACACGCCCGATGAGATCCGCGAAGCCGGTGGCTGGGTCAAGATCCCGTCGCCGATGATGGAATACAAGAAGTGGGAAAAGGGTGGCCTGCGCGCCGATGGAAAACCGGGCTTTGAGACGCCGACCGGAAAATTCGAGATCTTTTCGACAACACTGGACGACTTTGGGTATGAGCCGTTGCCGAAATACACAGAACCCACCGAAGGACCGATTGCCGATCCACAAACAGCGAGGCAGTTTCCGCTGGTGTTCAACTCGGGCGCCCGGCCGCAGACTGATTTCCGTTCACAACACCACGGGATCAAGGGATTAAACCGCGATCACCCGGAGCCCACCATGCAGATCAACGCCTCGGACGCCGCCGAACGGGGCATCTCCGATGGCGACCGTGTCGAGGTTGTCACGCCACGCGGTGGTGTGCCGTTCCGCGCGTCTGTCAGCGATGATATCACCGCGGGCGCAATTGAATGCAGCATGGGGGGCGGTACTCCCGTGGGTCCAAAGGCGTGGCGCGAGTGGAACGTAAACGAACTGACCGATCTCCAAAACTACGACGAAATCTCAGGATTCCCGGTGTACAAGGCACTGCTGTGTGACGTGCGCCTGGTGGAAAAGGCCGATGGAGTTCCGGCAGCCACTGACGGAGCATCTTCGTGCAGAACGGGAAGAGCAGACCCTTTCAAGATCGTCAAGGCGAGGCCCGAACCAGCGCGCCGCGTGTACCTGGACAACAACGCCACCACCCGGGTCTCACAATCCGTGCGCGAATTGATGCAGCCCTATTTCGGCGAAAACCATGGCAACCCGTCGAGCATCTACGCGGCCGGCCGCGATGCACGCGAAGCGGTAGACAAAGCCAGGAGAAAAGTCGCCCGTCTGATCGGCGCCAAACCAAAAAGAATTGTGTTCACCAGCGGCGGCAGCGAATCGGACAACATGGCGATCAAGGGTGCGGTGTTTTCGAATCCGGCCGACCGGCGGCACGTGGTAACCACCCGAATCGAACACCCCGCCGTCCTGGGGACTTGCGCTTTTCTCGAAAAGATCGGGTGTGACGTGACATATCTGCCCGTTGATGCCAACGGTCTGGTATCACCCGAGGCACTGCGCGAATCAATCCGCGAGGACACCTGCCTGGTGTCCATCATGGCGGCCAACAACGAAGTCGGCACCATTCAACCCGTGGAGGAACTTTGCGCGATCGCGCACGAACACGACGTGTTGTTTCACACCGACGCCGTCCAGGCCGTCGGTAAAATCGAAGTGGATGTGGAGAAGTGGGGTGTCGACCTGCTCAGCCTGTCCGGGCACAAGTTTCACGGGCCCAAGGGTGTGGGCGCTCTGTACATCAGAAAAGGGATACGACTGGAACCGGTTGTGCACGGCGGCAAACAGGAAGGGGGCCTGAGGGGTGGCACCGAAAACGTCGCTTCGATCGTGGGCCTGGGTGCGGTGGCGGACGCGGCGAGGATCGATGTTTCAAAGGGCGCGGTTTTGGCGGCGCTGCGCGACCGGCTGGAAGAAGGAATCCGGGGGTTGATACCGAGTGCCGTGCTCAATGGTCACCGCGAACTGCGGCTTCCCAACACCCTCAACCTCACACTGCCCGACCTGCGCGGTGAATCGCTGGTGGTCGCTCTTGACCAGCACGGTGTGTCGCTCTCCTCGGGGTCGGCCTGCAAGTCGGGATCGCCCGATCCAACCCACGTCCTGATCGCGATGGGGAGGAGCGAGGCGGACGCGCACTGCTCGGTGCGGTTTTCGTTGTCTCACGGGACAAATGAAGAAGACATCGATGCGGCACTCGCCGCTTTTGAAACCGTACTGGAAGAACTCGAAACCACCGTGCGTTTTCTGCCCTGCAAATAGGATCGATCTCCAACCCGGAAAATCGTTTTTGTTGACAAGTTTCGGGATCTTCAGTCGTCTTGGTATAGAACAATGGAAGCCAGTTTACAGGAGAGAACGGATGCCGGACTAGTTACGGCCGTCCGAACGGGTAACCGGCGCGCGTACGGGGCGCTTATCCACCGGCACACCGGCCGCGTGTACGGGGTGTGTCTGGGAATTCTGGGCGAACCGGCGGCAGCGGAAGACATCGTGCAGGAGACGTTTGCGCGTGGTTTAACGCAGATTGACAAGCTCCGTGACGGTGGGGACTTCGCACAGTGGATCACCCAGATTTCCAGAAATCTGTGTCGAGATGAAATTAAAACAGCCTGCCGCCGCCGTGAACTTCTGGAAGCGAATCCCGTCGACCACCGGCCGGAGAGCAATGACTTTACTGATCTGTACCGGGCCCTGGGACGGTTAACGCGGGAAGATCGGCTGTCACTGGCACTCTATTATCTGGATGGATACAACATTTCGGGAGTTGCGGAGGAACTTGGAGTCAGCGAAAACGCCGCGTACACGCGTCTGAGCCGCGCCCGTCGGGCGCTGCGATCGGTGATAGAGGAGATGGATTCTAAATGAAAAAAAACTGCGACTATTTCCGCGAAAAACTGGAAGAAGAGGTGTCCCTTGATCTTTCCGTCGAAGAACGTAATGCCGTCGACCTGCATCTCGACGATTGTGAGAACTGCCGCCGGTACCGCGAGGCGCTTGCGGACGATCACCGCCGGCTGAACGCGCTCTCCACGTCAATGCAACAGCTGGGCTCCCGGATCGAAGACGGCGTTATGCGTACGTCTTCAATCACAGGTAGTCCGCGCGAAGTCACGACCGCGCGCTGGTTCAATCACCCCGCAACACGTGTGGCCGCGGCG